>NZ_JBLWWR010000001.1:395250-560333 GCF_048267825.1 Pseudidiomarina sp. | reverse complement strand
GCGAACATGCAAGAAGGCGAAGTACAAGAACTTAATATTGTATTGAAGTCTGACGTGCAGGGCTCGCTAGAGGCTATTTCTGACTCATTGATGAAACTGTCTACTGATGAAGTGAAAGTGAACATTATCGGTAGCGGTGTTGGTGGTATTACTGAAACTGACGCATCATTGGCAAGTGCCTCAAATGCTATCGTGATTGGTTTTAACGTACGTGCTGACGCATCGGCGAAACGTTTGATCGAACAAGATGCCGTTGATTTACGCTATTACAGCGTTATCTACGACCTCATTGACGAAGTTAAAGCGGCAATGGGTGGCATGTTAGCACCAGAGTTCAAGCAGCAGATTATTGGTTTGGCCGAAGTCCGTGATGTATTTAAATCACCGAAAATTGGCGCCATCGCTGGTTGTATGGTTACTGAAGGTATCGTGAAACGCTCAGCGCCAATTCGTGTACTGCGTGACAACGTGGTTATCTTTGAAGGTGAGTTGGATTCATTGCGCCGCTTTAAAGACGACGTTCAAGAAGTTCGCAACGGTATGGAATGTGGTATCGGCGTGAAGAACTACAACGACGTGAAAGTGGGTGACCAAATCGAAGTATTTGAAACAGTTCAAGTAGAGCGGAGCTTATAAACCGAAATGGGCAAAGATTTTAGCCGTACTGACCGCGTGGGTCAGCAGTACCAGCGTGAGATAGCGATGATATTGCAGCGTGAAATTAAAGATCCACGTGTGTCGATGGTCACTGTATCGGACATTGAAGTGTCGCGTGATTTGGCGTATGCCAAAGTATTCGTCACCTTTTTCAATGACGATGAAGCCTATGTAACCACCGCATTGAAGGTATTGAATGATGCGTCTGGTTTCATTCGGTCATTACTCGGTAAACGTGTACGTGCTCGGGTAATGCCTGAGTTACGTTTCGTGCATGATCCGTCGTTGAATGAAGGTATTCGCATGTCACGGTTGGTTGATGAAGCGATTCGTCGCGACACCCACCGTGATGATACCAGCGACAAGGATTCGAACGGAGACGATTAAATGGGACGTCGTAAGTCGGGCCGCAATGTAAGTGGCGTGATTTTGTTAAGCAAGCCCCGTGATATCACATCAAACGCCGCACTCCAGCAAGTGCGGCGTTTTTTTAATGCCAATAAAGCAGGGCACACGGGCGCATTAGATCCGCTCGCAACGGGCTTATTGCCGTTGTGTTTTGGTGAGGCCACCAAAGTCTCACATTTTGCGCTTGAAGCAGACAAAACCTACCGTGTGGTTGCGCAGCTAGGTGCTCGAACCACAACCAGTGACGCGGAAGGTGAAGTGGTTGAGCGTTGCCAGCCGGAAGCGCTGGCACGAATAACACGCAGCTTAATCGATGAGGCAATCGTTCAGTTCACCGGCAACCAAGAACAATCGCCATCAATGTACTCCGCGTTGAAGTATGAAGGGCGCCCGCTATATTGGTACGCTCGGCAGGGCATTGAGGTGCCCCGCAAAACCCGCACCATTGCCATCCGTGCGATTACCTTCATTGATTGGTCGACTGAACGTAATCAGCTGACGCTGGAAGTTACCTGCTCAAAAGGTACCTATATTCGTACGTTAATCGATGATATGGGGCAATGGTTGGGTTGCGGTGCGTATGTGCAAGCGTTGCATCGCACTTGGATTGAAGGGGTCGAGGGCCCGGTTCTCACGATGGATGAGATAGCCGCAATGGCAGCAACCACTAACCCTGAAGAAGGCGATTATGCTGCGGTTGATGCATTGCTGCAGCCGAATGACTGTGTGATTCGACAAGTACCTGCGGTAGAAATTGATGCCACCAATGCAATACGTTTCATCAGTGGTAACCCGGCAACACTGCCCGAAGAGCCCCTAAATTCAGAGCTGCCTATGCGTGTATTTCGAGCCGCAGACGGGGTGTTTCTGGGAATTGGCATTTGGCGCGATGGTGCTTTGGCGCCGAAGCGCGTGGTCAATTTACCAGACTGAGATTAGCTGCTGTTAGCGTTGCGTTTTAGCACGTTCATGCGTATAATCCACAGCGATTTCGTCGGTGCTGAATTAGTGATTGGCACTGACATCTTTTAACAATCAGGAGTAATATATGTCACTAACTGCGGCACAAAAAGCGGAAATCGTTAAAGAATTTGGTCAAGGCGAAAACGACACTGGTTCTCCAGAAGTTCAAGTAGCGTTGTTAACTGCGAACCTTAACGAGCTGCAAAGCCACTTTAAAGAACACGCCAAAGATCACCACTCACGTCGTGGTCTGTTGCGCATGGTAAGCCAACGTCGTAAATTGTTGGACTACTTGAAGCGTAAAGACAATCAGCGCTATGCAAGCCTGATTGAGCGACTCGGTTTACGTCGCTAAGCACTGTTCGAGCAAAGGGGCCCAACTGCGGCCCCTTTTTTGTTTAATGAAAAACTAAAGCGATATTGGATATTAGATATTGGATATTAGAAAATCGAGCCGGCATTTCGCTAGTATCTAATATCTAGTAGCTAATAGCGCTTTAGAATTTAAGAGAAAGACAAAGGAAAATAACACGTGAATCCGATTACAAAGAAATTTCAGTATGGTCAACATACAGTAACATTAGAAACCGGCGCGATGGCGCGTCAAGCAACGGGTGCAGTTCTTGCAAGTATGGACGACACAACAGTATTAGTTACTGTCGTTGCTAAGAAAGAAGCCAAAGAAGGCCAGGACTTTTTCCCGTTAACAGTTAACTATCAAGAGCGTACTTACGCTGCAGGTAAAATCCCAGGTGGTTTCTTCAAACGTGAAGGCCGTCCGTCTGAAAATGAAACATTAACCTGTCGCCTTATCGACCGCCCAATTCGTCCACTGTTTCCTGAAGGCTTCAAAAATGAAGTACAGGTTGTGGCTACGGTAGTTTCGGTAAACCCACAAATTAACCCTGATATTGTTGCCTTAATTGGTACTTCAGCAGCGCTTGCTATTTCTGGCGTGCCTTTTTCTGGCCCAATTGGTGCAGCGCGCGTTGGTGTTATCAATGACGAATACGTACTTAACCCGACTGCCGATGAATTGGCGACTTCGAAGTTGGACTTGGTTGTAGCCGGTACTGCAGGTGCAGTATTAATGGTTGAATCAGAAGCCCAAATGCTCTCTGAAGATGCAATGTTAGGTGCGGTTGTTTATGGTCACGAGCAAATGCAAAGCGTGATCACTGCAATCAGCGAATTTGCAGCAGAAGCCGGTAAAGAGAAGTGGGATTGGCAAGCTCCAGCAACCAATGACGCGTTGCTTGGTAAAATTAAAGATTTAGCTGAAGCTGGTATCGGCGATGCGTATCGCATTACGGAAAAAGCAAAGCGTTATGAGCAAATCTCAGCATTGAAAGCTGAAGTGACTGAAAAGTTACTTGCTGAAGACGAAACGCTCAGCACCAAAGAAATTGGCGACTTGTTCCATTCGTTAGAAAGTAAAGTTGTACGCGGCCGCATTATCGCTGGCGAGAAGCGTATCGACGGTCGTGAACCAGATATGGTTCGTGCATTACACATTGCTACCGGCGTATTACCACGTACCCACGGCTCAGCTGTGTTTACACGCGGTGAAACGCAGGCCTTGGTAACTGCTACTTTGGGTACTGAGCGTGATGCGCAGATGATTGACGACCTGTCAGGTATGATCAGCAATCGCTTCATGTTGCATTATAACTTCCCTCCATACTGTGTGGGCGAGACCGGCATGGTTGGTTCGCCGAAGCGTCGTGAAATCGGTCATGGCCGTTTAGCGAAGCGCGGTGTGCAAGCGGTTATGCCTTCACAGGAAGAATTCCCATACACCATTCGTGTGGTTTCAGAAATCACTGAGTCAAACGGTTCAAGCTCAATGGCTTCAGTATGTGGTACGTCACTGGCATTAATGGATGCTGGTGTACCGATTAAATCATCGGTTGCAGGTATTGCTATGGGTCTCGTGAAAGAAGGCGATAATTTCGTTGTTCTTTCTGACATTCTTGGTGACGAAGATCACTTAGGTGATATGGACTTTAAAGTAGCAGGTAGCACTGAAGGTGTAACTGCACTGCAAATGGATATCAAAATCGACGGTATCACCCGTGAAATCATGGAAAAAGCATTGGCTCAAGCGAAAGCTGCACGCTTGCATATTTTGCACGTAATGGACGAAGCCATCTCTGGCGCGCGTACTGAGCTTTCAAGCTATGCGCCGCGCTACACCACCATCAAAATCAACCCGGATAAAATCCGTGATGTAATTGGTAAAGGCGGTGCAGTGATTCGTGAATTAACTGAAAGCACAAACACCAACATTGAAATCAATGATGACGGTACTGTGCGTATTGCAGCCACCGATCAAGAATCAGCTGATGCCGCAATTGCACGCATCGAAGAGCTGACTGCTGAAGTGGAAGTAGGTCGTATTTATCATGGTAAAGTTGCGCGTATCGTCGATTTCGGTGCGTTTGTGACAATTCTGCCAGGTAAAGATGGTTTGGTTCACATTTCACAAATTGCTGAAGAACGCGTGAATGACGTAAACGAATACTTGAAAGTTGGTGACGTGGTACCTGTTAAGGTACTCGAAATTGACCGTCAAGGCCGTGTGCGCTTAAGCATGAAAGATGCGTCTGACAAGCCAGCTGCGGCACCTGCTGCAGAAGCAACGGATGCAACTGAAGAAAGCTCAAGCGATAACGCTGAGAGTTAATGAAAGACAAAACTGATATTAGATATTAGATATTAGATATTAGATATCGGATATTGGATAAGGGCCGCGCTTTGGCGACAAAGCGCGGCCTTTTTATTTATATTTCTTAACATTCCGTTTTCGTCTTTTTTGCCAATCTAAGTTATTATGCCTACATCATGTTATAGACAAGGTCGTGCTTCATGAAAATCCGTTTTGGGGCTTTGGTTTTGGTCGCCCTTTTGCTCAGCGCTTGTGCGCAAACAGGGCAATCACAAAACGCTGCGTTAACCAATTTGTTTGTGGTCACGCCACAAGCTCCCGATATGCGTTACCAGCTAGAAATCGCTAAACTTAATGAGATTGTCGCACGCGACATGGATCTGCCAGAAGAAAGCCAAGCAGAGCTTCTGTACCGGCGCGGTTCGCTCTATGACGCCTTGGGTCTGGTTACCCTTGCCCGTATCGACTTTAATCATGCCTTAGAGTACAACCCGCGTTTAGCTGATGCGTATAATTACTTGGGTATTCATTACACCCAACTGGAAGAGTTTAATTATGCGTATGAAATGTTCGATGGCGTGTTAGAACTTGAACCCGATCACCCATACGCAACGCTCAACCGCGGTGTAAATGCTTATTATGACAATCGTATTGGCCTGGCAGTTGACGACTTGACGACCTTTTACGAAGCACAACCGGATGATCCTTATCGTGTTATCTGGCTATTTTTAGCAGAGGTTGAAGAAAACCCTGCGGCCGCGCGCCTTGCTCTGGCACAACGTCGCGTTGAATATGGTAATACTGATTGGGGGTGGAGCTTAGTTGATTTAATGCTCGGTGCCATTGACGAACAAACCTTTTTAAAAGGGTTTGCGGTACGCGATTTGAAGCCCGACGAAACGCTGGCAGAGCGGATGTGCGAAACTTACTTCTACTTAGGTAAATTGAAACAGTTGGAAGGCGACTTTCAGGCGGCTTCAGTGTATTTCCGACTGGCTATGAGTACTAATGTCTTTATGTTTCTTGAGTACCGCTATGCGAATTTGGAACTGGAACGCAGTAAACAAGCGATTGAAGCTGCTTCAGGTCAGTAGTCGCATCACCAGGCAGTGGGCGGTAGTAATCGTGTGCTGCGCCAGCTTGTTGTCGACTCATGCGAATGCCACAATCATTCAGGAGGCCTTTGAGCAAACAGCGCTTGCGGCGCAACCTCAATTGGCCGGACAACAGTGTGGTGTGCATGCAGCCGTAACATTGTGGCTGCCAGAACAGCAACACAACCAACCGCTAGCCATGTTATCAAGATGGCAACATCACCCGTTGGCTGCCTTTATCAATTGTTTTTCCGTAGAAACGTATACCCCTGAACAATTAAACTGCACCACGGTTGGCGCACGGCGGCGAGCACAGTGTGCCGTGCGCGAACCGCACCATAAGCAAAACCGCCGCGTTTTGTTTGTTGCCGATGAACTCGGTATTGCGAGTAGTCAAAATCATTCTATTGTGTTGCCTACCAATGCATCGTTAAGCCTCTTTGCCCATGAAATTGCACATTGGTTGGGGTTTGTCGATGAGTACGCGATGAGCGCGGAGCTGGCTGACAACTATTGTGCTGGGCGCTACGCGCATCCAAGCCTTAATGTTGTGACCACAGCAAGCACAACACTTGATCGCGATGCCTTGATTGACTTGTGGATGCAACTACCGTGGCGTTTTGCGGTACCTGATTGGCGAGCACTAGGGCAGCCAATCGATGCCAATGAGCAGCGTTGGCGGTTGGGGTCGACGGACCAAGATGTTGGATTGTATTCAATCGCGACGTGCCAGCAAACTGACAGATATGCATGGCGCCCAGTAAATACTATGACGCCAATGCAATATTACGATATTGGCCAGTGGCCTGAATTGTATTTAGAACTTATTGCCCGGCCACGGTAATTGCCGTTTGTGCAATCATTAATACCGGGCACAACAGCGCGAATAACCACACCAAACTGCGGAGTTTATCCCAATTGGTTAAGTAGAATACGTGGTAGGCAATGCGCAAGCCAACAAAGCTCACCGCTAAGGTGATGTTTAACGCGGTAATTTGCTCAGCAACAATAACCAATAATACAGCAGCAGCGAACAGCGGGAACGCCTCGTATGCATTGTAGTGGCCTGCAACTGCGCGAGCGCCAGCTCCGGTTAAACGTTGCTGTTGCGCGCGCGGATGGCGGTTGTCGTAGCCTTTGTCGCGGTTTTGAAAGTAAACCACGGGTGCTTTAGCGGCAATGGGCAGTAATCCAGCAATAAGTAAACACCAAATCAGTGTACTCATTTGACTTCCTTCCCAGCGGCTTGCATATCAGCATGGTATGACGAACGAACCAGTGGGCCAGAAGCTATATGAGTAAAGCCCATTTTCTCGCCTTCTTCACGGAACATCTCAAACTCTGCTGGTGTTACATAGCGAGTAACTGGCAGGTGGTGGCGGCTTGGCTGCAAATATTGGCCAATTGTTAGCATCTCAACATCGTGTGCGCGTAGGTCACGCATGACGTCAAGAATCTCTTCATTGGTTTCACCCAAGCCGACCATCAGGCCGGATTTGCTGCGTACATCTGGGCGTGCCTTTTTATAACGCTGCAATAAATCTAATGACCATTGATAGTTAGCGCCTGGACGCGCTGCTTTATACATACGTGGCACGGTTTCAAGATTGTGATTGAACACATCAGGCGCTTCATCAGATAGAATATCAAGTGCAACGTCCATACGGCCGCGGAAGTCAGGAACCAAAACTTCAACTTGAATACCTGGGCTATGTGCGCGAATTTCACGAATGCAATCCGCAAAGTGTTGTGCACCGCCGTCACGCAAGTCGTCACGGTCAACCGAGGTAACGACGACATACTTCACTTTCATATCGCGTACTGTTGCGCCCAGCTTCACAGCCTCTTCAGGGTCAACCGGTAGCGGTCGGCCATGCGCAACATCGCAGAATGGGCAGCGACGGGTACAAATAGCGCCTAAGATCATGAAGGTTGCCGTGCCGTGATTAAAACACTCGGCTAAGTTAGGGCACGAGGCTTCTTCACACACTGAATGCAAACCGTGCTTACGCATGGCTTGCTTAATTTCGTCAATGCGTTGGGTTGATGCAGGCAACTTCACCTTCAGCCATTCTGGCTTACGCAGCATCTGATCGCGTTCAGTTGGGACAATTTTGACTGGAATCAACGCCATTTTATCGGCGTCACGTAATTTTACTCCAGGTTCAACTCTAACTGGCTTTGACATAATTTCTCGCGAATCCTGTTTCTTCAGTCGTGTGTTCATAACCCAGTAATTTAGCAAATATCTGGGTGACATGTTGAGCCGCTTCGCTTACGCTTTGCGGCCCATTCAAATCTATACTTTGCACCATTTCCATGCCGGCGTAGCCGCAGGGATTAATGCGTAGAAACGGTGTTAAGTCCATGTCCACGTTTAGCGCTAATCCATGAAATGAACAGCCTTTACGTATACGCAAACCTAACGAACATAGTTTAGCGCCGTTTACATAAACACCCGGTGCGTCTGGACGTGCTGCAGCTTCAACACCATATTCGGCCATCATTGCCACTATTGCGTCTTCAATCGCGTTGACCAGTTGGCGCACGCCCATTTTACGGCGACGAATATCTAACAAGAAGTAAACCACCAATTGGCCTGGACCGTGATAGGTTACTTGCCCACCGCGGTCGACTTTTACAATCGGAATATCTCCGGGTGCTAAAATATGCTCTTCTTTGCCCGCCTGGCCTTGCGTAAACACAGGTTCGTGTTCAAGTACCCAAAGTTCATCGGTGGTGTGCTCGTCACGTTCATCGGTGAACGTTTGCATCGCATTCCATACCGGTTCGTAGGGTTGCCGACCAAGATGGCGAATAATTAGTTTAGAGGACATAACGAACTTCTTCGATATCCGCAAGCGCGCGATACAAAGTCTCAATATGTTGCTGACTGGTTACCTGAACTTTAATCGATATCGAATGGTAGTTGCCTTTACTGCTTGGCTTTACCGAAGGTGAATAATCACCTGGTGCATGCTTTTGAGCAACGGCAACGACAGTATCCGGAAGTTCTGGTGTGGCAAGTCCCATTACTTTAAAGGTAAAGTGGCATGGAAACTCAACCAATTCGTCAAAGCTAGTTTTTTGCATGCTTTTACTCCTGAATTAGGTGTCGTTTGCTGGCTTGAAACGCTTCAGCTAAACGTGCGGTAACTTCACCGCACTGACCATTGCCGACAATTATATCATCAATTTGACCAACCGGCTGCACTTCGCGGCTTGAGCTGGTGAGGAACAGTTCATCGAAGTGGTGCAATTGGTTGACATAAATCGGTTCTTCAACAGCTTCAATGTGTAGTTGTTGCGCAAGGTGCAATACCCATGTGCGGGTAATACCCGACAAAATCAAGTGATCAGCGGGTGGGGTAAGTAATTTACCTTGGTGTACGGCGAAGTAATTGCACGACGCGCCCTCAGTAATACGCCCATCTCGATGCAGAAGTGGCTCGATTGCGCCCCGCGCAGCGGCCTCACGCTTTAACATGATATTGCCTAGCAAACTGATACTTTTAATGTCACAACGCTGCCAACGGATGTCATCGAGTACCGCCACTTTGGCTGGTTGAGGTACCTGCCAATGCACCTGCAATGGTGAAACACAGGCGAATATAGTGGGTTGCAAATCGCTTGTCGGTAAATGCGAACGCTGGGCTTCTGCCCCCATGGTCACTTGAATATATACCAAGCAGTCAGGGTCTGCATTGCGTTGTATCAATTCAGCAACCAAGTTGTTCCAAAAGTCTTCGGTGGGCGCTTGAATGCCGATTGCGGTAAGTGACCGGTGCAGGCGTTGCAGATGCAATTGGAGTAAGAAGGGGTGGCCTTGATAGACGGGAACAACTTCATAAATGCCGTCTGAAAACAAAAAGCCTCGGTCGAAGACCGAGACTTTTGCTTGTTCACTGGCGAGCCATTCGCCATTCAAATAAACCGTTGTGGTCATACAAATGGTGACTTACGATTCGTCGCTGAATTGTTGTTTTGCCCAATCCATGAAGCGCTTAAACATACCGCCTTGTTCAACACTGGAGAGGGTGACTAGCGGGTAGCTGGCAATGTCCTCGCCTTCAAGTTGCAAATAAACAGTACCTACTTGGGTACCCTTTGCAATGGGCGCTTCGAGGGTTTGATTGAGTTCGAAATTGGCTTTCAGATTATTGCGCTGCCCTTTGGGTAGCGTAATAACAACAGCTTCAGTGACGCCCAACTGCACAGTATCTTGTTCACCACCCCAAATGCGGTGATCGACAAAGCTTTCGCCAGCTTGGTAAGCGGTAACTGTTTCGTAATAACGGAAGCCATAGTTAAGCAGTTTCTTGCTTTCAACTTTACGGGCTTGCTCACTTGAGGTACCCATAACTACAGCAATGAGGCGGGTGTCGCCTTCGGTTGCAGATGAAACAAGGCTGTAGCCTGCTTCATTGGTGTGGCCAGTTTTGATACCGTCCACGTTCATGCTGCGATCCCACAACAGTGAGTTGCGGTTGTATTGCTTAATATTGTTGTAGGTGAATGATTTTTCCGCGTACAACGAATATTCTTCCGGCACGTCACGAATTAGTGCGCGTGCCAAGGTGGCCATGTCACGTGGTGAGCTGTATTGATTCGGATCAGGCAGGCCATGGCTGTTGGCAAAACTGGAGTTTGACATGCCCAATTCAGCTGAATAGGTATTCATTAAATCGGCGAATGCATCCTCGCTGCCAGCAATGTGCTCGGCCATCGCTACGCAAGCGTCGTTGCCTGATGAAATCACAATACCGCGATTCAAGTCGGCAACAGAAACTTCTTTACCAACTTCGATAAACATTTTTGATGATTCAGGGAAGTTCTTCGCCCAGGCATTGTTGCTAATGGTCACTAAGTCATCGTTGTTGATGCGACCAGCCTGCAACTCGCGACCAATAATGTAGCTGGTCATCATTTTGGTCAAACTTGCCGGAGCTAATGATTCGTCTTCATTACCCGCGGTAATGACGTGACCGGTGGTGTAATCAATCAGAATGTAACCTTTGGCATTGATTGATGGTGCCGGGGGAACAATTGCGGCTTGTGCGACAGCTGTAAAAGCGGCTGCAGTGAAGACAACTGTGCGAACAAAATGACGGAGTACACGACGCATAGTATTCATTCTCTGGTTTGTTTAGCTCTAGATGAAAAAAAGGGTGCTGAATATAGCACAATCAATGGTAAAACGCAGCGATTAGGGCACTGCAACCCGAAAAGCATCGGGGTAGCCTGCATTTCGCAACTGTTCCAGCAATTCATTCGTTTGTGGTTCAGCGAACGGCCCCAAAACTACACGATATAGACCATTGTTTGGCTGAGTAGTTGCAGGAACTTGGTATAAATCTTGTAATTGTTGCGCTTCGGCCTTTAACCGCTCGGCATCGCTACCGGCATGAACCTGAATATAGAACTGTTCAATGTCGTCCAGTTTCAAAGGAGGCGTAACGGCCAACATCTCATTGTTGGAGCTCGGCTGCAGGGCTTCGACACGTACACGGGCAGTACCGGAATCCAGCATATTGAGTTTGTAAGCCGCAACATATGAAAGGTCGATGATGCGGTTGCCATGAAAAGGCCCGCGGTCGTTTACACGAACCACCACAGATTTGTTGTTATCAAGGTTGGTGACCCGCACGTAGGTTGGCAGGGGTAATGTTTTGTGTGCAGCACTCATGGCGTACATGTCATAAATTTCGCCATTGGAGGTCAGATGACCATGAAATTTTTCACCATACCAAGATGCTGTGCCTTCTTGACTAAATGCAGACACGTCATCAAGGATGTGCCAAGTATTACCAAACAGTGAGTAGGTACGGTTGCCTTGGCGACTTGGTGCTTCAAACGTGGGTTCTGGCTCAATTAATTCGTTCGCGGTAGGTAAGCGGGTTGGAATCGAGTCATATTTTTGGCTATAACGCGAATTCGAGGCGGTTGAGCATGCACTAAGCACGCTCACCAGCAAAAAAATGAAAACGAAACGAAGTCCAACCATAAGTAATTAGCGCGCTTTTTGTAATTGTTGACTAAATTGGTAAACCGCCATGGCATATAACGGACTGTGATTATATCGCGTGATCACATAGAAATTATGCAAGCCCAGCCAGTATTCGTTCTTTTCAGTCTGTTCAAATTCGAATACTTTACCAAGCATATCATCGCTCAACGCATGACCTTCGGGTAATTCTAGACCGTCTTGCAAAAGGTTAGCAAGCGTCGCTTCAGGCTTTAAGCCTTTGTTGACCAATTGTGCATGGGTGTCTGTGGTTGCCAGCTTGAGTGCTACCGGAGCATTTTGCTTCCAGCCGTGGCGCGCAAAATAGTTGGCCACACTGCCAATCGCATCAACGGGGTTACCTAATAAGTCACGCACGTCATCGCCGTCGAAATCGACAGCATAATGTCGGTACGACGATGAAATGAATTGTCCATACCCCATGGCGCCCGCATACGAGCCCATTAGCTCGGTTGCTGGCAGCGACTCTTCGCGTGTGAGCAACATAAATTGTTCCAATTCAGAGCGAAAGAACGTTGCGCGCGGTGGGTAATGAAAACCGAGTGTATAGAGCGCGTCGAGCACACTGTATTTGCCACGGTATTCACCATAAAAAGTTTCAACGCCAATAATGGCGACGATGATTTCCGCAGGAACGCCATAAGTTTGTTCTGCACGTGCGAGCGTGTCAGCATGCTCTTGCCAAAATTTGAGCCCAGCACTAAGACGCTTTTCAGTAAGGAATATAGGATAGTACTGGTGCCATGGTTTGGCTTCCCAAGGGCGTGCAATCGCTTCAAGAATAGTTTCGTTACGTTCTGCCTGGGCGAGTAGCTGCTCAACTTCAGCACGTTTGAAATTGTGCTTAGAGACCATTTGGTCAACAAATTGTTTGGTTTCGTTGGCTGTTTCGTCCATAGCTACCGCTGTTTGAGCGAATAGCCCAAAACTGCAGAGCGCAATGATTGTTTTAGCGATGCCTACACGTGAAGTTACGAAGCCGCCCATTACATTACTCCTGTGATGTTTTAATCATGCATAACCAAGCGCTGGTTAGTCGCTATAGCCATAAGTAAACCAAACCCGGCTAGCAATGTCACCATTGACGTGCCGCCGTAGCTGATTAACGGTAAGGGTACACCAACCACCGGCAATAAGCCGGAAACCATGCCGATATTTACAAGAACATAAACAAAAAATGTCAATGTTAAGCTGCCAGCCAGCAATTTTTGGTACACACGTTGCGCTCGCATGGAAATAATCATGCCGCGGAAAATGATAAACCCATAAATCAAAAACAGGCCGATAACGCCAACCAAACCGAATTCTTCGCTAAATACGGAGAAAATGAAGTCAGTATGGCGCTCAGGTAAAAACTCGAGTTGGGATTGCGTGCCTTGCATCCAGCCTTTGCCCTCTACACCACCTGAGCCGATAGCAATTTTTGATTGGATAATTTGATAGCCAGCACCGAGCGGATCCCGTTCAGGATCTAAAAAGGTTAGTACGCGCTGACGTTGATAGCCATGCATCAAAAAGGTCCAAAGAATTGGAATGAAAGCACCAATAGCAACAGCAAAAAAGGTAATTAACCGCCAACTGATGCCCGCCAGGAACAATACAAAAATACCCGAACAAGCAATAAGCAATGAGGTGCCTAAGTCCGGTTGTTTGGCAATCATTAACGTTGGCACCATCAATAAAATGAAAGCGGCTGCCATACGGCGCTTGGTTGGGGGAATGCCGTGCTCTGCAATGAACCATGCGATGGCCATAGGTACAGCGAGTTTCATGATTTCGGAAGGCTGAATGGTAGCGACACCCAGATTTAGCCAGCGCTGCGCACCTTTGCTGGATTCACCAAACAACAGCACCCCCAGTAACAACACCACACCAATGGCGAATAACGGCAATGAGAAGCGCTCAATGGCGCCCAGAGGTATTTGTGCGATAACCAACATGCCAATGAAGGCAATACCGATACGCACAATTTGGCGCTGGGTCATGGCCCATTCCTGGCCGCTGGCCGAGTACACGGTGGCCGCGCTAATAACTGCTAATAGCAGCAGGGCAACGAACAGAGGCCCGTCAATGTGAAAGCGGGTTAACCACTTACTTTTTTGATCAGCGCTTTGCATCGGCCTGCTCCTGTTGGAAATAGAAGTCCAGTAACTTTCTAGCCATTGGCGCGGCAACACTGCCGCCACCGCCAATGGTATTCTCAGCTGCAATCACGACCACCACCTCCGGGTCTTTAGCCGGGGCATAACCTACATACATAGCGTTATCACGATAACGTTCATCAATTTCTTCCGCGTTGTACTCTTCTTCCTGGCCGATGCTGCGCACTTGCGCGGTACCAGTTTTACCACCACTGGTGTAGGTTGCATCGGCGAAGGCTCGGTGCGCAGTTCCTTTAATAGAGCTTACTGTTAGGTTCAATGCATTGAGCACAACGTCCCAGTTTTCAGACTTTTTGAGTGTGACGGGTTCGCGTGTTTCGACCACCGCTGGTAATACAACTTCACCTTCTTGCAACGCGTGCAACAGCCTTGGCACGGGGCGTTCGCCTTTATTCACAACAACTGCGGTACCCACTGCCAACTGAATAGGGGTGGTGGTCCAATAGCTTTGACCAATCCCAATAGAAACGGTTTCACCGGCATACCAAGGTTGATTAAAACGCGCACGCTTCCAGCCACGGGATGGCATCACGGCCGTTGATTCTTCCGCGATGTCGATGCCGGTACGCTCGCCAAAACCATAACGAATCATATCATCATGAATCGCATCGATACCGAGTTTCAGGGCAAGGTCGTAATAAAATGTATCACAGCTCTCAACAATGGCTGAGGTGACATCGGTCCAACCGTGCCCCCATGCTAACCAGTCACGATAGCGGTGATCGACACCGTCAATTTGAAACCAACCGGGGTCCCAGATGCGTGTTTCTGGAGTAATGGTGCCTTTTTCCAGCGCTAATATTGCAAGCTGGGGTTTAATTGTTGATGCCGGTGGATAGCCGCCTTGCGTT
The DNA here is from genome assembly GCF_048267825.1 of Pseudidiomarina sp. Taxonomy (NCBI): domain Bacteria; kingdom Pseudomonadati; phylum Pseudomonadota; class Gammaproteobacteria; order Alteromonadales; family Idiomarinaceae; genus Pseudidiomarina; species Pseudidiomarina sp. The sequence continues at coordinate 545,505 of NZ_JBLWWR010000001.1, read as the reverse complement.
GAGCGGTTTAATAATGGCGAATGCTTTGAATTGAGTAGGCTTTGATATTGCGCGTACGAGATGCCTTGCGCAAACCAGTTGGGATCGTAACTGGGTTTACTCACCATGGCACGAATCGCACCATCACGTGGATCCATCAGGATAATTGAACCACGGTCTTCAGCCAGTAAGTCATAGGCAAATTGCTGCAGTTCAACGTCGAGCTCCAAGTATAAATCTTGGCCCGGCACGGGCGGTTCAATCGATAACGTACGAATGGCGCGGCCATGAATATCTACTTCTACCTGCTGGTAGCCGATGCTGCCGTGCAGCAACTCTTCGTAATAACGTTCGACACCCAATTTCCCAATCACACGTGTGGCGGCATAGTTGGCCTGTCGGCCTTGCTCGCTTAAGTTGATTAAGTCATTGCGATTGATTTTTGCCACATAGCCTAAGGCGTGGGTAATGGCATCGCCGTAGGGATAATGGCGCACTAAGCGTGCTTCAATACTTACCCCCGGGAACTCATGTTGGCGGACGGCAAAACGGGCCGCTTGCTCCTCAGTGAGTCGGTCGAGCAAAATCACCTGATTAAAACGACGTTCGCGGCGGCGGTTATCGTGAAAAGCCTGTAACGTTTGCGCATCAATGTTGAGTAAAGCTTGTAAGTCAGCCAGCGTTTGCTCGAGATCGCTGACCTTTTCTGGGGTTACTTCAAGACTCAAAACCGGCCTGTTTTCAGCCAAAATACGGCCATGTCGATCGTAAATGATGCCACGATTAGGTGCCAACGGAACAATCTTAATACGATTGTCATTGGAACGGGTTTGGAAACTTTGGTGATCGACCACTTGCAGGTGATACATGTTGGTCAGCAGCACCCCGAAGGCAATCACAACAAGAATCAGGCTTACGAAAACACGTCGCCCAAAGAGCGCGGATTCGGCGTGATGGTCTCGGATAGTTACGCGGCGATGCTTCATATTATTCGCGATGATACGGGTGGTTAGCGGTTACGCTCCAAGCACGGTATAAACTTTCAGCAATCAGCACCCGCACCAACGGGTGCGGCAACGTTAATGCTGATAATGACCAGCGCTCATCTGCAGCAGCGACACATTCTGGTGCAAGCCCTTCAGGGCCGCCCACCAGTAAGCTGATATCACGACCGTCCATCAGCCAGTGTTCAAGTCGCGCCGCCAGTTGCGGGGTAGTCCAACTTTTACCGGTTACTTCAAGCGTTACAATTCTATCGCCTTTTCCCACGGCGGCGAGCATGGCTTCACCTTCTTGCCGGAGAATACGCGCAATATCTGCATTTTTGCCGCGCTTGCCCGCTGCGATTTCAACCAGTTCAAGTTGGCAATCGGCGGGGAAACGTTTGGCATAGGTTTGATAACCGGTGCTGATCCAATCGGGCATCTTCTGCCCAACCGCTATCAGCTGGATCCGCATTACTTGCGTCCCCAAAGCTTTTCGAGCTCGTAAAAGTCTCGGATTGATTCTTGCATGATGTGAACGACCACGTCAGCCAAATCAACCAATACCCACTCTGAGTGTTCGTGACCTTCAACGCCAATTGGTGGCACGCCATGATGCTTCGCTTCAGCTGCAACATAGTTCGCTAAGCTGCGTACATGCGTTTTTGAGCTACCTGAACAGATGATCATGTATTCAGCTACATCGGTTTGTTCACGCACGTCCATCACTTTGATGTCACGGCCTTTAAGATCTTCTAACTTTTCTACAACGAAATCGCGTAATTGTTCTGCTTGCAAGAGTTCAACGCTCCAATTTATACGGCAAAAATCTAATTTAATGAAAACCGCGGTAGTTTACCACGAAGGCGATGCAAAAAGCAGCTAGCGATATAGCTCTTCTGCCTGGATATAGTCGGCCACACTCGGCGGTACCCAATGTTGCCAGGGTTGATTGGCTTGTATGGCTTGACGTATCGCTGTTGCCGAAATATTTACTGCCGGTGTTTCGGCAAGGTAAACATGGCCATGCGTACTTTGATGCAGGGCACTTACGGTATCAACCTGAACCTGTGCGAGCCATTGCTGCAACGCAGGTGAAAACGTATTTTGTGCATGCGGGCGACGCATCACTACAAAATGCGCATGATCCAGTAATTGCTGCCAATTGAACCAACTTTGCAGTCCGGCAAAGGCATCTTCGCCAAGTAGAAAAACCAAGGTGTCGTTTGGCCAGCGTTGATGCAGTTGTTGCAACGTAAGTTGGGTGTAAGATTTACGCTGTTGTTGCAGCTCCCAGCCTTCAGCGCTGCAATTAATTAATTCACTGGCGGCTAATTTGACCATTGCCAAGCGCTGTTCCGCCGTGGCGCCAGGATAACTGCGGTGCGGTGGCTGTGCGCTAGGCATTAAATGCAAGTGCTGTGCTTCAATGTGAGCAGTCACAGCAACTGCGGGGCGTAAATGTCCCCAGTGAATAGGGTCAAAGGTGCCACCCAGTATTGCCCGCATCATTGGGGCAATTCACCAACCGCATCAGGGCGGCAGTAAAGGGTGACAAGGTGCGTTGCCAAGGTACTGTAATGCTCGCCGGAGTCACGTTTAAAAGCGTATTCCATTCGCGCCAACAGCTGGGCCGCTTTGCTTATCGCCGCTGGTGACATACGCTGGCAAAAATTTCGATAGGCCGCTTCTTGATTTCGCCATACGCCGTTTTTACGGCATGCATCGGCATAATTATCAGCATTCTGTAAGGTGCTGACCAGTTGCCATTCCCGTTGTAACATCCAGTTGAGAATTGCCTCTTCAACACTGTCTTCAAATAGCCGGGCGAGGCGATGTAAGGCGGTGTCAAGATCGGCCTGTACAATAGCCTCCTGCAATGCGAATACATTAAATCGACTTTGATCTTCAGCCGCGCGCTGAATGTCAGCCATGCTAAGCGGCTGCGGTAAGTCCGAAAGCGCAAGTTTTTGCAGTTCTTGATCTAACGCCAGCAGGTTGCCTTCAAACCAATCTGCCAACAGCTGCGTCGCATCCGGTTGCAGTTGTACCTGATGCAGTTGCGCACGCTGTTGAATAAATCGGGGTAGGGCACTGCGCTCTGGGCTATTCGCGGTTATGACTGGGCCCGCTGCCGTCAATTCTTTGTACCACTTAGCTTTGAGTTGTTCTTGCTTCAGCTTCGGGCCGACGATGACCAGTATCTGGTCCGCTATGGGAGCTTGGGCATAGTTGCGTAATGCTTCACCGCCCTCGCGGCCGGGTTTCCCTTCGGGCAGCTCTAACTCCACCAATTTAAGGGTTGAAAACAAACTCAGGCTGGCACTTTGATCGTTGAGTTGCTGCCAATCAAATTGGTTGTCTTGTAACCAGCGTTCACGCTCATCAATGCCTTGCTCACGTGCAAAACGTCGAATTTGTTGTAGCGCGTCGTCAATCAACAAGGGGGTGTCGCCGAACACACTCATAATGGCCGGCAAACCGTGGCTGGTTAGGTGGGCGCTAAGTTGTGCTGGCGTAAGTTGCATAGGTTACTTACTACTCGCTGAGTTGGGCGATAGTTTGGCGTAACAGTTGTCGCGCTGCGTCGTCACGCATTTCCCGAATCAAGACTTCCCGTTCGCGGGTTTTTGCTAATGCGAAATTGGGGTCATCCTGATAATCCCGATACACTTCTACTTGCAATTTCTGGGGCTCAGAACCCTGCTGAATGATCTGATAATTAACGGTATAAATCATCTCGTATTCGGCAACTTGGCCCGATTGCGAAAGCGATAGCGTGCGTCGGTCAAGTTGATCACTAAGAACTTCGATGGTCATATCAGCTTGCGCACTATCAACCAGTTCAGCACCGGCCAAAGTAAGGCGCCTTTGAAGCACCTGACTAAATTCGCTAAAGGCAGGCGCCTGCACTGAAACGGCTTGCATTGCAGCCGGCAACTGGTAGTTGTCACGCAACTGAAAACCACAGCCGCTAAGAGCTGTGGTTAAAATGACAAGGCCGATATAGTGCAATAGTTTAGTCATCAGTTAGTTCGCTACGATATTAAACAGCTTGCCGGGCACGTATATTTGCTTGCGTACTGTTTTATCTTCTATGAAGCGCAGTACATTTTCATCGGCCATGGCAACTTGGGTAACCAGCTCTTGCGTGGCATCGGCTGGCACGGTGATCTTGCTGCGCACTTTGCCGTTTACCTGAACCACAACCAGTATCGATGTTTCAACCATAGCTGCTTCGTCAAACTCTGGCCAGGCAGCGAAGTTAATATCACTGTCGTGCCCTAAGGCTTGCCATAATGCTTCGCTTAAATGCGGTGTAACCGGGGCCAACATCAACACCACGGCGTCCAGTGCTTCGGCCATAATGCCACGGTCAAGCTCGGTTTCCAGCGGCGCTTTTTGCAGGCGATTCAACAGTTCCATGATGGCGGCGATTGCAGTATTGAAGTGCTGACGGCGACCCATATCATCGGATACTTTCTGAATGGTGCGATGCACCTCACGGCGCAGCTCTTGCTGTGCGTCGTTGAGATCTGCCCACGTCGAGCTTTGCGGCTGATCGGCAACATCTGCATAGTCAGCGACTAAACGCCAGACCCGACGCAAGAACCGTTGTGCGCCTTCGACACCTGAGTCGGCCCATTCCAGGGTTGCTTCTGGTGGGGCAGCGAACATCATAAATAAACGCACGGTATCGGCGCCGTATTTATCAATCATGACTTGAGGGTCAATACCGTTATTCTTTGACTTCGACATTTTGGTCATGCCGCCGTGTTGCACGGGCTGACCGTCTGTGCGCAATATTGCTTGGTTGATTCTGCCTTTTTCGTCGCGCGTGATGTCGACGTCTAGCGGCGAATACCACGTGATTTTTCCAGATTCATCTTCGCGGAAATAACTATCAGCTAAAACCATGCCTTGCGTGAGTAAGCGCTTGAATGGCTCATCTGAATTAACCAAGCCGGTGTCACGCAAAAGCTTATGGAAGAAGCGCGCATATAACAGGTGCAGAATCGCGTGCTCGATACCGCCAATGTACTGATCAACAGGCAGCCAATAGTTGGCTTGTTCCGGGTTGAGCATGCCATCGTGATAATTGGCGCTGCAGTAGCGAGCGTAATACCAGGAAGATTCCATAAAGGTATCAAACGTATCCGTCTCATGTTCCGCAGGCATGCCATTGTAGGTGGTTTTGCGCCACTCTAAATCCGCTTTGATCGGTGAGTTGGTGCCATCCATGACAACGTCTTCTGGTAGCAATACCGGCAACTGGTCTTCTGGTACGGGTACCGACTCACCATTGGGTAAATTCAACATTGGAATTGGAGCACCCCAGTAACGCTGACGAGAAACGCCCCAGTCACGTAAGCGGTAATTCACTTGACGCCGCCCAATATTGCGCTGTTCCAGATGTGCTGCTATTGCATCAAACGCGGCATCGCTGCTCAACCCGTTGTAGTCACCGGAATTAATGGTTGTTCCTTTGGCAACAATGGCACCCTTGTTGATATCTTCGTCGCCTGACTCAGCCTCAATCACAACGCGAATTGGCAACTTATAGGCTGTCGCAAACTCCCAGTCGCGCTGGTCATGAGCAGGCACGGCCATCACAGCACCAGAGCCGTAATCCATGAGTACAAAGTTTGCCACCCACACCGGAATTTCTTCGCCAGTCATTGGGTGAATAGCGCGAACACCGGTGTCCATCCCTTTTTTCTCAATGGTTGCTAAATCAGCTTCGGCCATTTTGGTGGTTTTAATGGACTCAATAAATGCTGCTAAATCGGGATTTGATGCAGCAGCCTTTTGCGCCAACGGATGCTGCGCAGCCACGGCCATATAGGTTACGCCATAGAGTGTGTCTGGACGCGTGGTGTATACAGTGAGTTGTGCATCACTTTGTGCAATTGAGAAGTCGATTTCAACGCCTTCAGAGCGGCCAATCCAATTGCGTTGCATGGTTTTTACTTGTTCTGGCCAGCCGTCAAGCTGGTCCAGGTCAGTCAATAACTCATCTGCATAGTCGGTAATTTTGATAAACCACTGTGGAATTTCTTTTTGTTCCACCAATGCGCCCGAACGCCAGCCGCGACCGTCGATGACTTGTTCATTGGCAAGTACGGTTTGATCGATAGGATCCCAGTTGACCGTGGCGTTTTTCTTATAAACTAAACCTTTTTCGAACAGCTTCGTGAAAAACCATTGCTCCCAACGGTAATACTCGGGCGTACAGGTTGCTAATTCACGTGACCAGTCGTAACCAAATCCTAAAGACTTTAGCTGATTACGCATGTAATCGATGTTTTGATAGGTCCACTTTGCAGGTGCCGTTTTATTCTGAATTGCAGCGTTTTCTGCTGGCAACCCAAAAGCATCCCAGCCCATGGGCTGCAATACGTTTTTACCTTGCATGCGGTGATAGCGGGCAACCACATCACCAAGGGTGTAATTGCGCACGTGACCCATGTGCAATTTTCCACTTGGGTAGGGGAACATCGCCAAACAATAGAACTTCTCTTTGTTTGGATCTTCGGTAACTGTGAATACCTGATCGCGTTCCCAGCGCTGTTGAACGGTAGGTTCAACCACGGATGGATCGTATTGTTCCGCTATATTTTTTGACATCTGGCTTTCCGTTTAACTGCTCGGTTAAAAATTAAAGTGCGTACCACATCATTAGCATCACAACGACGCCAAATAGACCAAAGAAAGCGTATTCAAGACGCTCGCGTTGTTGGGTGTCACGGTTTTCATGACGGTGAAACGCAAACATACCTAAGCTAGTAACACCTAAGGTGCCCGCAGCGACTAAAATGGCAAATAACAACGCGGCAATGATGTTTTCCATGGCGACTCTCCATGCAGTGGTTAATTTATATGAGATGAATGCTGTTAGTTTACTGATTTTGAACGCGCTTGACCATGCCGAAATGCGGCCAAAATACTGCATAATGCAATTAAAAGCGCAATCAACCAAGCGCCGATGGAACCGTAGCGGTGGTAAGCCGTTTGTCCGGTTACTACCGGTACGTGGGCGCTTAGAGATGTTGCTGAAAACTGCGGTGCGCGCGCAATTTCGTGGCCATTGGCATCAACAACTGCACTGATGCCATTGTTGGTAGCGCGCAATAATGGGCGGCCTAACTCCAACGCCCGCATGCGCGCGATTTGCATGTGCTGCGCTGGGCCGTGTGATGCACCGAACCAGGTATCATTACTGACTGTTAAAATATAGTCGGTGGTCGGCAAAACGTTAGCACGCACTTGGCCCGGAAAGGCTATTTCGTAGCAAATAGCGCCGGCTAAGTGAAACCCTTTCGCCCGCAAGTTTTGCTGCTGGTAATTGCCCCGTGAAAACGAGCTCATCGGTAAATCAAATAAAGGAGCAAGTGGGCGCAATAAGTCCTCAAACGGGACAAACTCACCAATAGGTAGCAATTGATGCTTCTGGTAGCGGTTGGTATGGCCGTGAGTATAGGGCTCAACCGGTTGGTATGGCGCATCAAGCCCCAACACAATCATGGTGTTGAAGTATTCATTTTGCTGATAATCGATGATGCCAGTTATCAGTGCGGTGTCCGTTTCAACCAAGGCCTTATGAATATTGCTCAACACATCGTCGGTGTATGGCTCGGGCATGGTTACTGCTGACTCAGGCCAGATAATAATATCGTGGCTGAGATAATGCGGTCGACTTAAATCGAGGTAGGTCATTAGCGATTGCCAATGCTGATCAGGGTTCCATTTAATCGACTGCTCAATATTACCTTGCACCAACAAAACACGGGCTTGTTCACCGGTTTTCTCAATGGTGCTTACCCAAGGCAGGGTGAACGGAATGATCAATAGGCCAAAAGCGACTAATCCGAATTCTTTACGTTTGCGGTCAAACCACACGAACAAGGCAATGGCAATTGCCCAGAGCATCACGGTCACGCCCACACCGCCTAACCATGGGGCGTAGTTGCCTATCCAGCTGTCAGTTTGCGTGTAGCCCAGTTCTAGCCACGGGAAGCCGGTAAGAAACCAGCCACGAATGGATTCACTGATTAACCAAGTTAGCGGCAACAGGGCTATCGCGAAGTAACCAAACCAGCGCTCACTGTATTTCCATAAGAATAATGCTAGCGCGGGAAATAAGCTTAAATAAAGGAACAACACCGTGAGTACAGCCAGCGATGCGATGACGGGTAAACCGCCAAATTGGTCAATGCTGACGTAAATCCAACTGAGGCCGGCGCTGAACCAGCCGAGGCCAAAGTAAAATCCAATACGCCAAGCCATGCCTGCCGAGGCTTTGCTGGTAAGCAGTAACAGCCCAAATAACACCGGCAATACGAGCCATGCGTGTTGAAAAGGTGCGTAACTGAATATCAAGCTACCGCCGAGTAGTAGGGCAGTGATCCGATAATTCTTCATTTAGTCGGCATCTGCAGCATTGTTGGTATCCGTAATGGTTACCTGTAGTTGTTGAATGCGGCGCTTATCGGCACCGGTTATTTTGAACAAAATGCTGCCTAAAGTGAGCTCTTCACCCACTTCAGGTAGATGCCCGAAACCATGTGCAACCATGCCACCAATAGTGTCATATTCCTCATCACCAAAGGTGGTGTTGAAATAGTCGTTGAAGTCTTCAATGGTGGTCAACGCTTTAACCGAGTATCGCGACTTGTTGATGCGGCGAATATCGGCTTTGTTGTCCTCGTTATAATCGGTTTCGTCTTCAATTTCGCCGACAATTTCTTCTAAAATATCTTCAATGGTTACCAGGCCAGAAACACCGCCATACTCATCGACCACAATGGCCATATGGTAACGTTGCGAGCGGAACTCTTTAAGTAATACGTCAACGCGTTTACTCTCTGGAACGATAACCGCTGGGCGAATAACATCGGCAAGGGCAAACTCTTGGTCGGTCATGCCGAAACCGTATGCGAGCAAGTCTTTTGCCAGCAGGATACCTTCAATGTGGTCTTTGTTTTCACTGACGACAGGGTAGCGGCTATGTTGTGAGTCAATCACAATAGGTAAAAATGATTCAACGCTTTGATTGATATCGATCGTGACCATCTGTGAACGTGGCACCATGATATCGCGGACCTTGAGTTCGGCAACATCGAGTACACCTTCAATCATTTCTTTGGTGTCGTTGTCGATAAGATCGCGTTCTTCGGCGTCTTGGATTAAATCAACTAACTCTGCGCGGCTATTCGGTTCTCCGGTAAAAAGTTGCAACAGTTTGGTTGCCCACGTTTTACGCGCAGAACCGTTGGTAGAGTGTGGATTGTCATCGCTCATTTGCTGTTATTGCTCCAGTTAATGCTGATCATCAGCGTGGTCATCAGCGTAAGGGTCAGCATACCCTAAGGCTGCAAGAATATCTTTTTCGAGCTGTTCCATGTGCTCGGCTTCGTCGTTGTTAATATGGTCATAACCTAGCAAATGCAAGGTTCCGTGTACAACCATATGCGCCCAGTGTGCGACCAATGGCTTATTTTGAGCCTTGGCTTCATCGGCAACAACAGCTGCACAAATGACAAGATCGCCGAGTAGATTGACCGGCAAGGGCACGGGAGCTTCAAAGGGGAAGGACAATACGTTGGTGGCGTAGGCTTTACCGCGATACTGATGGTTCAAGGCTAAACCTTCTTCGGCATCGACAACGCGTACCGTAAGTTCGGTTTCTGTATTGCAATTTAAATGTTGCAGTACTGCCTCAATCCAGGCTTCAAACGAAGCGTCTGAGGGCAAATTGTCTGCGTTACAGGCAATTTGCAGGTCAACAGTTAAGTTTGTCATGATTTTTCGTCAAACGCCTCGTAGGCTTGAACAATGCGTTGCACCACTGGGTGACGCACAACATCGGATGCTTGAAAGAAGGTGAAGCTAATTGCATCGATATCTTTGAGCACTTCAATAACATGGCGTAAACCTGACTTCTGCCCACGCGGCAAGTCAACTTGCGTGATGTCGCCAGTAATCACTGCGCGCGAATTAAAGCCAATACGGGTAAGGAACATTTTCATTTGTTCACAGGTAGTGTTTTGGCTTTCATCCAGAATAATGAATGCATCGTTGAGTGTCCGGCCTCGCATGTACGCGAGCGGTGCCACTTCAATGACATTGCGTTCAATAAGCTTTTCAACTTTTTCAAAGCCCAACATCTCAAACAGGGCGTCATACAACGGGCGCAGATATGGGTCGACCTTTTGCGCCAAATCACCCGGTAAGAAACCGAGCTTTTCGCCAGCTTCGACGGCTGGACGCGTCAGTAATATTCGTCTGATTTCTTGCCGTTCAAGTGCATCAACCGCGCAAGCAACAGCCAGATATGTTTTACCGGTACCGGCTGGGCCGACACCAAAATTAACGTCGTGCGTCAATATGGCACGAACATACTCAGCTTGATTATGATTACGCGGCTTAATTAAGCCACGCTTTGTTTTAATGTGAGTCATTTTTTCAGCGGCGGGGTCGTCGGCTGGTGTCTGTTCAAGCACTTTTGCTTGTTGAACCGCCAGATGCACCATTTGCGGGGTAACCTTACCCTCGTCGCCTTTCACTGTCGCAGTTTCGACATAGAGATCGCGTAAAATCTTGGCACCAGCTTGAGCAGTATGGCTGGGGCCGATAATACGAAACGCGTTATGGCGATGGCTTATTTCAATGCCTAAGCGCCGTTCGATGTGCTTTAGGTTCTCATCTAAAGCGCCACATAAGTCCGCAATTCGGCGGTTATCTGCAGGTTCTAAATCGATGTCTATGGTGCTAACAGATGGACTCAAATTTACCTCGCTTTAATTGGTTGCTGGTGGAACAAAGGTTGTTACACCAAGCTCATCGGGCTGTGTACGTGATTGACGTGCTAAAATAGTTTGCGGTGCGGTATCAACACGTAAGCCCATGTCTGATTCAACGCGCAGCACATCACCGCGCAAAGAGTTCACAAACACATCAGTGACTTTTACATCAACAAATTTACCGATCATGTCGGGTGTTCCGACAAAGTTCACCACACGGTTGTTTTCCGTACGGCCGCTAAGCTCCATCGGGTCTTTTTTCGACGGGCCGGTAACTAAAATACGTTGCTCAGTACCGAGCATACGCCGTGCATGTGCATGTGATTGTTGATTCAAACGCTGTTGCAATAGCTGTAAACGCTGCTTTTTGGTTTCTTCACTTACGTCATCAGGCAGGTCAGCTGCTGGTGTGCCAGGGCGCGCACTGTAAATGAAGCTGAAGCTCATATCAAAATCAACCGCCTGGATTAAATCCATCGTCGCTTCAAAGTCGGCATCACTTTCGCCTGGAAAGCCGATAATAAAGTCGGAACTCATGGCGATATCTGGACGAATCTTTTTCAGTTTACGAATTTGTGACTTGTATTCGAGTGTGGTGTGACCACGTTTCATCATGGCTAGAATACGATCTGAACCGCTTTGTACCGGTAGGTGTAAGTGGCTGACCAATTCAGGAATGGTTGCATAAGCCTCAACGATATCATCAGTAAATTCAACCGGATGCGACGTGGTGTAGCGGATACGATCAATGCCATCAATTGCCGCAATCATATGTAATAGTTCCGAGAAGCGGCAAACGCTGCCGTCGTGGTAATCACCGCGGAAGGCATTAACGTTTTGCCCCAACAGATTTACTTCGCGTACGCCTTGCTCGGCCAATTGCGCAATTTCAAACAATACGTCATCCACAGGGCGACTAACTTCTTCACCACGGGTATAAGGCACCACACAGAATGTACAGTACTTGCTGCACCCTTCCATGATGGAGACAAAGGCGGTTGGGCCGTCAGCTTTTGGTTCAGGCAAACGATCGAATTTTTCAATTTCTGGAAATGAAATATCAATCATTGGGGTGTGATGCGTTTGCACTTGCTTCACCATTTCAGGTAAGCGATGCAACGTTTGTGGACCAAATACGATATCAACGTATGGCGCGCGTTCACGAATATGATCGCCTTCTTGCGAGGCAACGCAGCCACCCACACCAATAACCAGGTCTGGATTTTTATCTTTCAGGGTCTTCCAGCGGCCCAGTTGGTGGAAGACTTTTTCCTGCGCTTTTTCGCGAATGGAACAGGTGTTGAGCAGGATCAAGTCAGCCTCTTCAGGCTCAGCTGCGACGTCATAGCCATGAGTTGCCTTAAGTAGATCAGCCATTTTTGCTGAGTCATACTCGTTCATCTGACAACCCCAAGTTTTAATGTATAACTTCTTACTCATAAATCTTCGCACTCACTTGCTCAATTGCGTTAAATACACCACACATAAAAAGGGCTGTTATTTTAGCCTGAACAGCCCCTAACTGCCAACTTTGCCGCCAGTTTCTGCTTTGCGGCGGGTACGAATGGCTAAATAGCCTGCGACAGTGATAATGGTGGCACCTAAAATCATACTTACGGTAATGGGTTCATCCCAAAACCAATACCCCATCAAAGCGGCGAATATCACCGAGCTGTAGGTAAAAACGCCAACCCGTGCTGCTGGCGCTAAGGCAAACGCCTTGGTCATGCCCAGTTGGCCAGCCACGGCGAGTGCGCCCATCACCATGATGCCAAGCCAGTGTTCACTGGCAATGGACTCGCCGCGCCAAATGAGTGGTAGCGCCGAGATCACAGTGGCGAGGGTCGCGAAATAGAAAACAATTTTACTCGACGACTCAGTAGCAGACATCTGCCGGATCAATGTTTTGGTGAATGCGGCTAAACATGCCGCAATAAACGCAATACCAACAATGGGTGACAATGTGGTTTGCGCGGGGTTTAAAAAAACAAAAACCCCGATAAAGCCAATCGCAATCGCGAGCCAGGTTTGGGCTAGTACACGTTCTTTAAGCCATACCCGCCCAATTATTGGAATCAGGAAGGGCGACAGTAAAAGTACTAAGGTTGCTTGCGCCAGCGGCAAATTAGCAATCGCGTAGAAAAATAGATACATGGCCGCAAGGCCTGCTAAACCGCGGGTTATATGAAATCCCCAAGCTTTGGTTTTAAAAGCACTCGGCCCTTTACGCCATATCCATGGTAACAGCACTACAAACGCCATCAAATTTCGGAAAAACACCAGTTGTGCAGATGGTAAGTCGGTGCTCAGATACTTGACTAATGCGCTTACGCCAGCAAAGCAAAGCTCAGCGCCAAGTACTAGCGCGGAGGCAATAAACACCGTTCGTTGTGGGGTGTCCATAGAATCCTTACACGGCTTGCGTCGCCGCTGAAAAGATGAGAGCCAAATATGGCGTTATCTTATCACGTTCACAATGCCGGCGTTTAGCAATGTTTTTTTAGCGTTGTTGGTGTATTTGTGGCGCAGTATTTTCTATGATGCGCAATAAGTTAAATGATTCGGTGGATAATTGAGATGCAAATTGTCGTAATCGGTGGTGGCATGGTGGGTGCTTCAGCTGCATTGGCTTTGGTGCAACGTGGCCATGACGTAACCGTGATTGAGGCGGGTAAACCGGCGACCAGTACCGGTGACTGGGATTTGCGAATTTCTTCAATTCATCAACGTAACGTGGCGTGGTTGAATGAACTTGGCGTGTGGGTCGATGTGCGCCCTGAGCGGCGGTTTTTTTACACCGATTTAGCGGTTGAATGCCGTGATGGTATGCGCGTTAATTTTGCGGCCAGCGACGTTAACGCCGAAGCACTCGGGGCAATGGTTGAAAACAATGCATTGCAACAGACCTTGTGGCAGCTTCTGGACCAACATGGCGTGCGCTGTTTAAGCTCAACGCGCGTAACCAAGGTGAATCTGTCGGCGCAGCAGATTGAACTCGATACGGGAGAGCAACTTCCTTATGACTTACTGGTTGGCGCTGATGGTTCAAATTCGCAAGTTGCGAAAGCCGCAGGTATTGCCATGCGCGGCTGGGATTATGATATGCGCTGCATGTTGGCAATTGCTGATGTCAGTGAGCCGATACCGCCAGCTACATGGGAAGTGTTTCGTGAGGCTGGGCCATTTGCATTATTGCCGCTGGGCACTCACCAAGCGTGCCTGATTGATTACCGCAGCGAGCAGGCGTGGCAGCAACTTAGCGGCGATGCGCAGCAGGTTCATCGCACGTTGCATGAAACCTTTGCGCCCCATATCGGGGACCATAAGGTAACGCGATTCGCGAGCTTTTCACTGCGGCGTCAGCGCGCTTTAAGGTATCACGCACACAACTCCGTCGTACTGATTGGCGACGCCGCACATAGTATTCACCCATTGGCTGGGCAGGGCGTTAATATTGGGTTTGCAGATGTTCAAGAATTGCTTAACCAGCTTAATAATCAACAATCGCTAGCGGTAGCATTGCGTGCTTATGAACGTGTACGCGAGCGTGAAAATCAACACATGATGCGCGTGATGGATGCGATTCACTTTGGATTTCGCTCACAGCACCTGATACCACGGGCATTGATTGCGGGCGGTTTAGCGTTGGTTAATCGGGTGAAGCCCCTGAAGCGAGCGTTAATCAAGCAAGCAATAGGAATGAAGTGAGGAAAAGCGGAAAAGCGTTATTAGTTATTGGTTATTCGTTAATGGTTATTCGTGTTTAACGAATAACGACAAGCGAAGCGATCGAATAACGAGTAACGACTTTAAAGGTTTGTTGCGGTTTTCACCACCGAAGTGGTGCGGAGGGGGGGACTTGAACCCCCACGAGCGTTAGCTCACTAGCACCTGAAGCTAGCGCGTCTACCAATTCCGCCACCCCCGCAACAAACAGGGGAAAAAATGGCTGGGGTACCAGGATTTGAACCTGGGAATGGCGGGATCAAAACCCGCTGCCTTACCGCTTGGCTATACCCCAACACTGGGTGCATCACGAAGAGAAGGGCGATTGGCTGGGGTACCAGGATTTGAACCTGGGAATGGCGGGATCAAAACCCGCTGCCTTACCGCTTGGCTATACCCCAACTTGTGTATACCGCCTGACAGTTTGAGTTGGTGCGGACGGAGAGACTTGAACTCTCACGCCGTGAGGCACTGGAACCTAAATCCAGCGTGTCTACCAATTCCACCACGTCCGCCCAAAAAGGGATTTGATTGGTGGCTACGGCGAGATTCGAACTTGCGACCCCAGCATTATGAGTGCTGTGCTCTAACCAGCTGAGCTACGTAGCCAATATCAAATTTTCTATCAAACTGCACTCGTTGAGTGCGGCGCGTATTATGCAAATCAGGGGGGAAACCGTCAACCTCTTTTTCCTAAAAAATCCATGATTTCGGTGCGATTGCTTAAAAAACGGATAGTTTGCCTATTTAATCGACGACTAATCGACCAGTTGATACGCAACAGTCGACACGACGCGTACAATTTTTAGGTGCGGAGTATTCGAGTCGCGATCATAAATAGTAAATTGACCTTGATTGGCACTGCGAATCTTTCCTAATTCACTGTCTGAATGCTCAGCGAACCTTAATGCGACCTCACGGGCATTGCGCGCAGACTCTTCAATCATGCTCGGCTTAATCGCATTGAGGCCGTTAAAATGGTACTCAACCTGCGTATCGTAGCCGTTACTGCTCAAACTCACCCCTTTTTTGCCAAGTTCGGACAATTGTTGGCGCAGTTCACGCACTTGGTTCACCTTTTCAGTGTACACAGTGATGGTTTGATCGCCGGTAAAACGCAGGCCAACATCTTCGGTCGCCCAGCGCTCAGCCAGCTTATCTAATACGTTAGGTGCAGAAACAGACAATTCACTCTCATCAAAGCCATTAACCAGTAAAAAGGCACGAATCGCCTGAATGTCCTGGTCGAGTTCTTGATAAATGGTGTTTTGAGTATTACCCGCTCGCGTCACTTTTAAGGGCCAGATTGCGGTATCGGCCGCCACCTCGCGCTCGGCGAGGCCTTTGACTTCAACCACCCGGTCAAAAGTACGAAAGTTATTTATGCTGCTAGTCAGCCCTGAACTTAATAGCGCCGCACTAGCAATGGCAGCGACCGCAAAAATAATGGCATTAACGCTCGAGCGCGAGGTTGACATAATTATATCCTCAAAGTTACCACGGCAACGAATCGCCGTTGCTATGCCTAAATTGACCTGTAGATGCGATGTTAAGTTCATCCATGCGGGCAATGAGACGTTCAGCTGCTGTATCGGCGCTTATATCGCCAGCGTTATTGACCATTTCGGTTTGCACAAAACCGGGGTGCAACATCGCTACGGCAATGCCAGCGTCTTTTAAGTCGTTGGCGAGTGACACACCGGCGGCGTTGAGCGCAGCTTTACTCATACGATATCCATAATAGGCGCCAGAACCGTTATCCGCCATTGACCCCATGCGGCTGGTAATTAAAATCACTTTACTGCCTTGCTTGAGATTATCGCGTAGCGCATCGGTAACCAATAACGGGCCCATAGCATTCACTCGAAATTGTGCTTCGATTGTTTGTGGGGTTAGGTTGCCTAAAGATTCGCGCTCCAGCAGGCCTGCATTATTAATCAGCATATCAATGGGCTGGCCACGCAACTGCTTCGCTAACTCAGCAATGCTGTCGGTGTCGGTCACATCAATATTTTCAATAATGTTCACACCCAATTTTTTTAAGGCATCTGAAGTGGTTCGGCATACCGCCGTAACTTTCTCACCGCGCTGATGCAATTGGGTTGCTAAGGCAAGACCAATGCCGCGATTAGCGCCCGTAATAACACTATGTTGTGACATGTTTGCTCCTTTCTAAATTAAATTTTTGGGGTTCAACAACTGCGCCAATTCTTCTTTTGACAGGTCGGTCATTTCGATTGCCACGTCAAGAATTGGACGTTGTTGCTGGTAAGCTTGTTTGGCGATTTGGGCGGCTTTGTTGTAACCAATTTTACGGTTCAATGCCGTCACTAAAATCGGATTACGTGCAAGCGCTTCATCAATGCGTTCGTGATTTACAGTGAAATCAGCGATGGCTTGGTCAGCCAGAGCCCGCGCTGCATTACTGAGTAATTCGATGCTTTGTAGTTGGTTGTACGCAATAACGGGTAGCATGACATTCAGTTGAAAATTGCCTTGCTGGGCACTGACCGAAATGGTTTGGTGATTTCCTGCTACTTGCGCTGCGACCATTGCTACCGCTTCAGGAATGACAGGGTTAACTTTGCCCGGCATAATACTGCTGCCCGGCTGCAAAGCTTTAAGGCTTATTTCGCCAAGGCCAGCCAAGGGGCCGCTATTCATCCAACGTAAGTCGTTGCTAATTTTCAGCAACACTGTCGCCAAAGCATTGAGCTTGCCACTGAGTAATAAATTAACCTCTTGCCCTGAAATACCCGCAAATGGATTAGCCGCTGCGGTAAAATGTTGTGCGGTGCGTTGGCTCAAAAAATGACAGAAGCGTTCGCCGAAGTTATCAGGTGCGTTAATGCCTGAGCCTATTGCGGTGCCGCCTTGTGGTAATTCTGTTAGCTGCGCTAAACCTTCGGTGAGTGCGCGTTCAATATTGGCAACCTGACTGCCCCACGCCGACAACTCCTGCGCCATACTTAATGGCATCGCATCCATGAGGTGGGTGCGTCCCGTTTTGATGGTACCGGTTAAGGTTTCGGCTTTGGTTGTTATGGTTTGGCGTAAATGTGCTAACGCTGGCATCAAGTGGGTTTTTAGCGCGATGGCACTGCTAACTAAAATAGCTGTTGGAATCACATCATTACTGCTTTGACTTGCGTTGACGTGGTCATTCGGGTGAACTTCAACAGCATGCTCGCGTAAGGCTAAGCTGGCCAGCACTTCATTCATATTCATATTGGTGCTGGTACCAGAACCGGTTTGAAAGATATCCAATGGAAATGCATCATCTGCTTTACCATCTAAAACCATTTCAACCGCTTGACTGATCGCTTGCGCTTGCGCATTGCTGATTATATCCGCTTCGGCATTTGCCGCCGCGGCCGCAGCTTTAATATGGGCCAGAGCATGAATAAACGCTTGCGGAAAACGTAACGCGCTGAGTTGAAAGTTTTGACGGGCGCGCTCGGTTTGGGCGCGCCACAACGCCTGTTCCGGTACTTCAATATCACCCATACTATCGGTTTCTATTCGTGTTGCCATGGTCTGACTCCTTTTTTGTCAGTATGGATATCGGCAATTAATACGTGCAATATGTTGATAAATATCAGTACACTCTGATCCAGCCCAAATGAGTGTCGTACTAACTAAATGGGCTTAACACGTTGGACCGACCGCAACCTGCGATCGTCTGCCGACTTAAAGATAGCATGGGGTCAGTATGACCAAGTTTCAAATTCCTGCGGTGCTTTTTACTGCTTTCATTGCAGTTGTTGCTGTTCTAAACAGCCCAACAAGTGCCGCTCAGACGCAGGCTCCGCTAACGGTAACTGTACTGGATGCCAACGGTGAACCGCTGCCGCACGCCATCGTAAGTGTCGCTGGCGCGGCAAAAGAAAACACAATTATTACTGATGCGGTGATGGATCAGGTCGACAAACTGTTCTCACCCTTTGTGCTTAACGTGGCGCAAGGCAGCTCAGTGAGCTTCCCGAATAGTGACAATATTCGTCATCAAGTTTACTCATTCTCACCGACTAAACCATTTGAATTACCGCTTTACAGTAACCAACAAGCACCGGAGCTTCGCTTTGATGAACCGGGTATTGTGGTGCTGGGATGCAACATACACGACCACATGAAAGCCTACATTTATGTTAGTCCGCACGGTTATAGTGTGCAAACGAATGCAGTTGGGCAGGCTGAATTACCAAGCGGAGTGTCGCAGTTTCATGTTTGGTACCCCGGCTTAACCGATACCATTACTGACGAACGGGTGGTTGAGGTCGTAAACGCACAAACTAACGTGACGGTCAATTTGCCGGTACAGCCACAGGCACAAAATCCACCGCCACCATCCGCGTTGCAGCAACGATTTAATCGTCGAAAAAATAACAACTAACATGATGATAAAAAGCTTTCGGTCACGATTATTAGTAAGTTTTATGACGCTGGCTGGCGCGGTATTGATTATCTCGCTGGTAGCAGTATGGTTAGCCACGTCACAACAATCCGAGCGTACACTGGAACGTGAACTGGACGTAAGCGAGCGGGTGTTTGCCGAATTGATGGACGTGCGCGCTCAACAGCTGCAACAGGCTGCAGAAGTATTAACCACCGATTTTGGTTTTCGTGAGGCGGTTGCCAGTGGCGACGAAAATACGATTATTTCTGCCTTGATTAACCATGGCGAGCGCATTGGTACCGACCTGATTGTGCTGCAGTCGCCCAACGGCGAAGAAATAGCAGCAACGCACACCAGCCAACTTTTACCCAGTATCGAGAATCTGACCGCAGGCCAATCGGCCGCGCAGTTGGTGTTGGTTGACGATGAAATTTTCCAAATTGTCACGGTGCCAGTTCGCGCCCCCGATTTAATAGCTTGGGCAACGTTGGGTTTCGGTGTGGATGATGATTTCGCGGTGTTAATGCGCCAATTAACGCATGCTGATATCACTTTTATGAACCGCCAGCAGCGCACCGTGTTTGCGAGTAGTCTTGATGAGGAAATACTCGCGCAAATTGAAGATCCTGCAATAGCGCTAAACACGGCGTTGGATAACCTAAATTTAGCGGCCAATGTTTCCGGTTTTAATGCTATTCAATATGCTCTGAGTAACGATCCTAATTTGGTGATTTTATTCAGTACCGATGAATTTGCAGCGACCAGTGAATTTGTTACGTTGCAACAACAATACTTGGTCATTGCGTTGGCGACGCTGATATTTGCCGTGTTGTTAGCAATGATCACCGCTCGGAAAATCAGCCAGCCTGTGGCAAGTTTGACCCGCGCAGCCGAGCAGCTTGGGGCCGGTGACTATAATCAACCGATTACATTGCAGCGCAGTGATGAATTTGGTGCTCTAGGCGCGGCGTTTGAAACCATGCGACAAGGTATTTCGCAGCGTGAACAGCAAATTATGTATCAACTGCAGCACGACTTGTTAACCGGACTGCCTAACCGCGTCTCATTGCGGGACTATTTATCACGGGCCATTCAATCGAAGCAAAGCGGTTATGTGGTGTTGTTAAATGTTGCGCGCTTTGGTGAGGTGAATGACCGTTTTGGTCAACAAGTTGGCGACCGGTTATTGCAAATGATTTCGCAGCGCTTACGCGACAGTGCACCGCAGCAGTGGTGGATTGGGCGCTTGGCAGGTGATGAATTTGTACTCATTGGCGAAGGCCAGTCTGAACCGCAAACGAAGGCTTTGCTTCGTGACGTTGAACAAACACTGTCGCAGCCTTGGTGGCTTGATGAAACCAGTTACTTGCTTGAATTTCGTGCTGGGTATTTAACCTTTCCCAATATTGGCGACGACGCCGATAGCATTTTACGCCGTGCTCAAATTTGTGCGCGTCAAGCCAAGCAGCGCAATGCTTTTGCGGTGGCTTACGAACAGGGTATGGACGAACAGCACTTGCGCCGTTTGCAAATTGTGCAGGCACTGCCAAGCGCGGTACGCGAACAACGCTTGCAGTTGCACTACCAACCTAAGGTGAACTGCAAAGACGGCCGTATATTGGGTGTGGAGGCGCTGCTGCGCTGGCGTGATGAACACCTCGGCGTGGTGCGCCCAGACGAATTTATCCCGTTGGCCGAACAAACCGGTGAAATTAATCGGTTAACCCGCTGGGTCTGCACGGCTGCGTTCGATCAATTGCAGTTGTGGCATGAACAGGGGCGGCAACTGGCGCTGGCCATCAACTTATCAGCATTGGATTTACAATGGCCGGATTTGGTTGAATTTTTGCGTGAAGCCGCGCAGAAGCGTGGATTATCGCCACATTCCATTACCTTAGAAGTAACGGAAAGTGCGGTGATGGTAGAGCCGGAACAAGCGATTAAACGGCTGACCCAACTGCGCGAGGCCGGTTTTAAAATTGCTATCGATGATTATGGCACGGGCTATGCTTCGCTGGCTCAGCTGAAACGTTTACCCGTTGATGAGTTAAAACTGGACCGTTCTTTCATACAAGATATCGCCAATAGTCATGCCGACTTAACCATTGTGCGCTCAACCTTGGCGCTGGCGCATGAATTGCAATTAACCACTGTTGCAGAGGGCATCGAAGAGGAATCGGCATGGCAGATTTTACAGCAGTTGGGCTGTGATACGGTACAAGGGTATTATTTCAGTCGACCATTAGCAGCAACTCAGTTCGAACAGTGGCTGCGCGATTATCAAGGAGTTTCACCATGAGCCGTAGCAGAATGCTGGCCAAGTGGATTGCGCTAACTGCGGGGTTAATTGCATCCGGCCCTGCAGTTGCAGACTTTGGCAAACTATTGGCAACCGGTGGGTTAACCAGTGTGGAAGGCAGTGGCGGCGGTGGTTTAGTGCCGTGGGCTACGCTGTCCAGTTATGCCGAAGAAGGGCAGTGGGGCGGAACCGTTGCTTACAATTATGCCAACGTGGACGACTATGAACTCGGTGTCAGTGCACTCACGTTAAACTACGACAATCGTTGGGAATTCAGTTATGCCCGGCAACAGTTTGATTTGGTGAGTTTGGGCGGTGAACTTAAACAAGATATCTACGGGGTTAAATATCATCTTTATGGCGACTTGGTTTATGGCACTGAACCGCAGCTGAGTATTGGCGTGCAGCACAAACGCAATAAAACTTTCGCGTTACCAGAAGCTGTTGGTGCGCGTGATGACAGCGGCACTGATGTGTACTTCAGCGCAGCCAAAGCTTGGTTGGATGGGCCGTGGCATCGAACCTGGCTGGTTAATTTGACGCTGCGGGCGACCAAAGCCAATGAAATGGGGCTGCTTGGCTTTGGTGGTGATGTAAATGACAGGTATAAATTACAAGCGGAAGCCTCCGTGGGCATGTTCGTGAACCGCCATTGGATTGTGGGCCTGGAGTACCGCCAAAAACCGAGCAACCTTAGCTTCGCCGAAGAGCATGATTGGCATGATGTGTTTATCGGATGGTTTCCGAATAAGCGGGTTGCGGTAGCCTTGGCTTACACCAATTTGAAGTCGATTGCCGGCGCTGATAACCAGACCGGTATGTACGGCAGTATTCAAGTCACATTCTAAGGGGCGCATCATGATGTTACGCATAGCAATACTGGCTCTTGGATTGTTAATGACGCCACTGGCACAGGCGGACAAGGGCTCGCTGTATCAAGAATTGGGTGAATATGAAGGCATCAGCAAATTAATGGAGACGTTCATACTCGAAATTGCTGAAGACGACCGTATTATTCATCACTTCGAAAATGTCGATATTGATCGCTTCCATAAAATGCTGACCGAACACATCTGTGAATTAAGTGCAGGGCCGTGCGAATACACCGGTAAGCCTATGCCAGAAGTACACCTTGGAATGAACATTACCCGCGCGGAATTTAATGCATTGGTGGAAGATTTGATCCAGGCCATGGAGGCAGAACAGATACCCGTTAGCGCACAAAACAGATTACTTGCTATACTCGCTGCAATGCATAAGGAAGTGATTCATTTATAACAATTAAAGAGAGTAGGTTAGTTCTCCCATGATAAAAATAAAAATACCGCACACCTTAGTTCTCATGATGTACATGATGGTTGCCGCACTCGTGCTGACTTGGGTTATTCCAGCTGGAGAATTTGAGCGTAGCGTAAATGACATTGGGCAAACGGTGGTGCAGCCTGGTACCTATAGTGTGCTAGCAGACCAACCCATATTGTCGCCACTGACACTGTTTACTGTTATTCCACAAGCTCTGGGCGATGCGCAAGCCGTGATTTTCTTTGTCTTGCTGATAGGCGGCGTCATGGGCATGCTGCGCGCAACAGGAATGCTTGATGCAGTGATTGGCCTGCTCTTGAAAAAATTTGCAGATAAAACCGGCTGGCTTATTTTGGGCGGCATGCTGACGTTTGGTATTTTTTCAGCCTTGATTGGGGTAGCCGAAGAATATCTGATTTTTGTGGCTATGCTGGTGGCATTATGCCGCGCTTTAAAGCTCGATGGCATTACCGCTATGGGAATTCTCATTGTTGGTTATGGCATTGGCTACGGCTTGTCGTTGTTCAACCCATTTACGCTCCTCATTGCACAAGCCATTGCTGAAGTGCCGCCGGCCTCTGGATTATGGTATCGCCTTGCACTGTGGCCGGTGTTATTCGCCATTGGCTTTCACCATGTGTACCGCTATGCGAAGCGTGTGGCTGCGGACCCAAACAATTCGCTACTGGCTGATATAACTCCTGCTAAAAGCACTGATGCCGAGGACTACCCAGCACTTACAGGACGCCATAAAATCATCTTGATGGGCTTTGTCGTAGTGCTCGGTCTATTGGTGTGGGGTATCAAAGAACACGGTTGGTATCTGGTTGAGCTCAGTGCGCTGTTTCTTGGGTTTGGTTTATTTGCCGCTTTAGTGGCTAAAATGGGAGCCAACGATGCCGCCAATAAGTTTATTGAAGGCGCTGCAGAGCTCACTGCAACTGCACTACTCATTGGTTTCGCACGTTCAATTGCAATGATTATGGAACATGGGCAAGTACTCGATACCGTTATTTACTATCTGGCTATGCCAGTTGAGGCTTTTGGTGCGCATTTTGGCGCGGTTAGCATGTTAATTATCCAGAGCTTGCTGAACCTATTTATTCCGTCTGGCAGTGGGCAGGCGTTTGTGACCATGCCGATTATGATTCCGATTGCCGATACCGCCGGTATTGGCCGACAAATAGCCGTGCTGGCGTTTCAAATGGGCGATGGCTTAATGAATATGATTGTACCCACCAACCCAGTATTGATGGGGATATTAGGCTTAGCAGGTGTGCCTTACGAACGTTGGTTTAAGTTTGTGGCGCCGCTGATGCTGAAGCTGATTTTTGCCTGTGCGATTGCGATGTTGATTGCTGTTTCTATTGGTTATCAATGATTGATAACTTGAGCTTCGCGCACGGCAATTAAGTTGTAAGTAAACAACCTTTAGCAAATGGAATGATAAGGTATGAGTACGTCAGATAAATCGTGTCTCGTAACAACCAAGTGGTTGGCTGAACATAAAACGCAACCTAATGTGCATGTTCTTGATGCAAGTATGAAAAAAGTTGCGGGGCGTACTCCCCTTGAATACAACGAGCTAACTGTCATACCAGATTCTCTGGATATGGCTTTAGAGAAAAATTTTACTGACACTACCGCGAGTTTGCCGAATGCGTTTCCAACGGCTGAACAGGTTACCTTAGCAACGCAAGCCTTAGGCATTAATAAAGACGATA
This sequence comes from Pseudidiomarina sp., assembly GCF_048267825.1. Classification (NCBI taxonomy): domain Bacteria; kingdom Pseudomonadati; phylum Pseudomonadota; class Gammaproteobacteria; order Alteromonadales; family Idiomarinaceae; genus Pseudidiomarina; species Pseudidiomarina sp. The sequence goes on along the minus strand of NZ_JBLWWR010000001.1, from coordinate 521,293 downwards.
CCTTGGTGCTTTACGATAATCAGGGCATTTATTCTTCGCCACGCGCTTGGGTGATCTTCAAGTCAATGGGCTTCAAACAGGTTTATATTTTAGACGGCGGGTTACCGCAGTGGCTCGCGGACAATTATCCTGCGGATACTGAACATGCGCGCCCGAAATCATCCCGTGGAAACTTTGTCGCAAAGCTTGATAAAGAATGGCTGGTTACGGCCAAACAAGTTTTAGCAGCAACCCAAAGCGGCGCCAGCAGTATTATTGATGCACGTTCGCGCGAGCGTTATTTGGGCAAAAAAGAAGAGCCGCGCAAAGGGATGCGCAGTGGTCATATTCGTGGGTCGTTTAATCTGCCATTTCTTGATGTGCTGGATGACAACAGATTTAAAAAGTCGGCGGAACTCGAAGATATGTTTGTGTCGCTAGTCGGCCCAAAATCCCCACATTTGGTTTTAACCTGTGGTTCCGGTATTACTGCGTGTATTTTGTTGGTTGCGGCGCGCATTGCGGGCTTCAGTGAAGTGCAGCTTTATGATGGGTCATGGTCCGAATGGGGTGCTAATCCGCAGCTCCCCATCGGCCCAAAATCTTCTTCGAATAACGATTAACGGTTTTTTCTACACGTTAAATCGGAATAAGATCACATCACCGTCTTTTACAATATACTCTTTGCCTTCTTCGCGACGCTTACCGGCTTCTTTCGCACCTTGTTCGCCTTTGTGCGTAATGTAGTCGTCATAGCCAACAACCACAGCACGAATAAAGCCTTTTTCAAAGTCGGTGTGAATTTTACCGGCCGCCTGCGGTGCCGTAGCGCCAACAGGAATAGTCCATGCACGCACTTCTTTCACCCCAGCGGTAAAGTATGTTTGCAAGTTGAGTAACTGATAACCACCGCGGATAACACGGTTTAAGCCCGGTTCAGTTAACCCTAAATCAGCCATGAACTCTGCTTTTTCTTCGTCGTCAAGTTCAGCGATTTCAGATTCAATTTCGGCACAAACAGGCACCACAATGGCGTTTTCGGTGGCAGCAATGGCGCGTACTTTATCTAAGTAAGGGTTATTCTCAAAACCGTCGTCATTCACGTTAGCGATGTACATGGTTGGTTTCATCGTTAACAGGTTGTAGCTGCGAATAGTGGCTTTTTCATCATCGCTAAGCGCAACTGAGCGGGCCATTTCGCCATTCTCGAGTGCGGGCAATAATTTTTGTAATACGGCAATTTCGGCAGCTGCTTGTTTGTCGCCGCCTTTCGCTTTCTTACCTTGACGATGAATTGCTTTTTCAACACTATCCAAGTCTGCCAACGCCAACTCTGTGTTGATAACTTCAATGTCTTCAGCAGGGTCAACTTTACCAGCAACGTGCACAATATTGTCATTTTCAAAACAACGCACAACGTGACCAATCGCATCCGTTTCACGAATGTTCGCAAGAAATTGGTTACCTAAGCCTTCACCTTTCGACGCGCCTTTAACAAGGCCAGCAATGTCGACAAACTCCATGGTGGTTGGTACCACACGTTGTGGGTTCACAATGGCTGCCAGCTCGTCTAAACGCGGATCAGGTACTGCAACCACGCCAGTATTTGGCTCGATGGTACAGAAAGGAAAGTTAGCTGCTTCAATACCAGCTTTGGTCAGCGCGTTAAACAGCGTTGATTTACCTACGTTCGGCAAGCCGACGATACCACACTTGAATCCCATGCTTATTTCTCTCTCTGTGCTTTAAAACTGTGTAAATGCTGTTGTGCCGCGCGCATACCTTGTTGCAGCAAGATATCAATGCTGCGGCAGGCCTCCGTAATGGTATCATCCATCAACAGTTGGTCAGCTTGTGATGCTTTTCCCAACACCCATCCGGTTACTTTACTTTTATCACCAGGATGACCGATACCAATACGTAAGCGATGAAAATCATGGCTACCTAAGCAAGCCACAATGTCCTTAATGCCATTATGTCCGCCTGTACCGCCGCCAGTTTTGAATTTAGCAACGCCAGGAGGCAGGTCTAATTCGTCATAAGCGACCAAGATTTCTTCAGGTGCAATTTTATAAAAATTAGCCAGGCTGGCTACTGCGTTACCACTGCGATTCATAAATTGCATAGGCTGCAAAACGCGCAAGTCCATGCCGCTTTTCTGAATGCGGGCGCTGTTGCCAAAGAATTTGGTGTCAGGCTGGAGTGTATGGCCGTGCATACGAGCGTACTGCTCGACTAGCCAGAAGCCTGCATTGTGACGTGTTTGGGAGTATTCGGGGCCTGGATTACCCAGGCCCACGAGTAAGCGAATTGTCGACATAAGACCTTATTCAGCGTCTTTGTCTTCTTCTTTCGCTTCTTTAGCAGTAGGAACTTCAGCTGATACTTCTTCAGTTTCTTCCGCTTCTTTTTCTACACGTGGCGCAGTGATTGAAACAACTGCTTGGTCGTGATCTTCACCTTTAGTCAATTCAACCAGTTCAACGCCTTTTGGCATGTTCAGGTCGGTTAAGTGCAAGGTTTCGCCTAACTTCAAGTTCGCGATATCAACTTCAACGAACTCAGGCAGATCTTTTGGCAAGCAAGAGATTTCTAAATCTGCAACGTGGTGAACAACAACACCACCTTCTTCTTTCACGCCAACAGCTGTTGCTTCGTTAGTGAAGTGAACAGGTACGTGAGTGTGCAGTTTCTGACCTTTAACAACACGTTGGAAATCCAAGTGAGTCAATTTAGGCTTGTACGGGTGACGTTGAACGTCTTTCAAGATCGCTTCGTGCTTCTTGCCGTCGATAACCAAAGTCAGGATGTGTGAGTAGAACGCTTCGTAGTCAGCCATGTTGTTCACTTTGTTGTGATCCAACGTGATTGAAATCGCTTCTTTATCAGCACCGTATAAAATTGCAGGCAGTTTTTCCGCACGACGCAGGCGGCGGCTCGCACCTTTCCCTGTATCCGTACGCAATTCTGCTTGGATAGTAAAATCGATAGTTGACATATGGAGTGTCTCCGTTAAATAAAAATAAGCCGGATATTCGCGACCAAATACCCGACAAGTTCCTCAAAAATATGTCTTGCTCATTCGAGGGCGCGGAATAGTACCACTGAAGCCCTCGAAATTCAATCAATACTCGAACATCGCTGAGATAGATTCTTCATTACTGACACGGCGCAGCGCTTCAGACAACATGCCACTTAACGTCAGTTGATGAACCTTGTCCAGGCTCTTCATTTCTTCACTGAGCGGGATACTGTCAGTGACAATGACGCGGTCAATTTGCGAGTCGCGAATGTTCTCAAATGCGTTGCCCGAAAAAACTGGGTGCGTGGCGTATGCAAATACGCGGCGTGCGCCATTCTTTTTCAGTGCATCTGCGGCTTTGCATAAGGTGCCGCCGGTATCAATCATGTCATCAACAATAATGCAGTCACGATCTTGAATGTCGCCAATGATATGCATAACTTGCGATTCGTTAGCACGTGGACGACGTTTGTCGATAATTGCTAAGTCGATGTCGTTTAGTAACTTTGCGATAGCGCGCGCACGCACAACACCGCCAATGTCAGGCGAAACCACCACAGGGTTATGGAATTCTTGCTGGCGTAGATGTTCCATCAACACAGGGCTACCAAACACGTTGTCTACCGGCACATCGAAGAAACCTTGAATTTGCTCGGCGTGTAGGTCGACGGTTAATACCCGATCGACACCAACGCTGGATAAAAAGTCAGCAACTACCTTTGAGGTAATCGGCACTCGGGCAGAACGTACGCGGCGATCTTGGCGGGCATAACCGAAATATGGAATGACAGCCGTGATGCGGCCAGCAGAAGCGCGGCGGAGCGCATCGACCATAACCACCAACTCCATCAGGTTGTCGTTGGTTGGTGCACAGGTTGATTGAATAATGAAGACGTCCGAACCACGAACATTTTCGTTGATCATGACGCTGATTTCACCGTCACTAAAACGGCCAACATCGGCGTCACCGAGTTTGATAAATAGGCGGTCGGCAATTTTTTTCGCGAGTTCTGGCGTCGCATTGCCAGCAAAGAGCTTCATGTCAGGCACACTAAACCTCAATCTTGGTTGGTTAGGTTCACAGTTGAAGCCTGCCGCAATTGCTGGCAGACCGGGTTTTCATTGAGACCTCGCGCGACAAATCCTGTCCACTGTGCAGGCATCCTTTGCAGCGCAGCACGGGCATCTAATTCGTTTTCGAAATGACCGAAAAGGCATGCACCGGTGCCGGTCAATCGAGAAGGCGCGTATTCTACCAACCAGTCGAGGGCCTTGGCAACTTCTGGGTAAAGTTTACGGACCAGAATTTCGCAGTCATTGCTGGTAGTTTCCCAGCTCCAGTGCGGCCATTGCAGTGGTGGGTGGTTACGAATTAAATCTGGATGCTTAAAAATACTCGGGGTACTAATTTGCACGCCCGGGTGAATAATCAGGTACCAAGGGCAGGGCGGGGTGGCCGGTGTTAATTGCTCACCAATGCCTTCGGCAAAGGCTGCGTGGCCACGCAAAAAAACAGGAACATCGGCACCAAGTTGCAGGCCTATCTGTTCAAGTTGGCTATTAGAAAGCGGCAATTGCCAGAGATGTCGCAGCGCCAATAACGCGGTGGCAGCGTCGGATGAACCGCCGCCTAAGCCGCCGCCAAAGGGCAGTTTCTTGTTGATATGAATACGAACGCCGGGTAACGGGCTGTGTGCGTGCTGGCGAAGTAATTGAGCGGCCTGTACCACCAAGTTATCAGGGCTCTCCAAAGCTGGTTCCGAACAACTGAGCGTGATTTGATGGCCGTTCGTTAATTGAAATGACAGTTCATCGCCGTAGTCGACAAACTGAAACAGGGTTTGCAAATTATGGTAGCCGTCGGCGCGTTGCCCAACAATGTGCAGAAATAGATTGAGTTTAGCGACCGCGGGTAAGGTTAAAAGCTCCATGCAGACACCTTGAGTTTGAGGCGCCACGCATCAGTTGTTAAATCAATACTGTGTGGCATGAACGTGCCATCAACGATGGTGTAATCTCGTAACTGCGCGCGCCACAGCTGATCGGCGGCAATCATAACAAAGTCTGATAGCAACGCCAGTTGCTGTTGTTCATGTCGGCGCAATTGATAGTGGGTGTCAATCATGCCCGGCAGCTGTTTGCCCATAACAATGGAGTTAATCACCGTTATCGGTAGATCCATTTGAAAATACTCTAATAACAGCTGCTCGGCGGATTCGGCTTGGTATTCCTTTCCGTCTTCGTCAGTCAGTACTGCTAATCCATCTTGTTCGTGCAAGCGCGCTAAGGTGCCACGCAAAGGATGAGAAAACCGCATGGTGAGGGTTGAAGCACTTGAAAACCAGTCCACATAAACCCCGTGACGGTTGTCCTCACGCAAGTCGAACAATGCCATTTGCCCTTTTAGTCGCCACTGGTCACGTTGTTCCAATTGCTGTTGTTGCGCCGCAACTGCGCGGTCATCAACGTCGCTGTAAGTGACAGGTTCCGGTACCGCGCTACAGGCAGCTAACCAACCGCTTGTGAGTACTACTAATAGAAGACGTTTCATTCGCTAAGCTATCCCTCTTCGTGTGCTTTTCATCATGCGGGCTTTCACGTACAATTGCCAGCGTTTAGCAGTAGCCAGAGGCTCGCAATTTTTTGCTATTATGACCATTTTCGCACTTGGTGTTAACCATAAAACAGCTTCCGTGGCATTACGGGAGCAAGTCGCCTTTTCGCCTGAGCAGTTGCATCAGGCGTTGCCAGCGCTACGTGAGCAAACAGGCGTGGCTGAAGCGGTCATTCTGTCAACGTGCAACCGCACCGAACTTTATTGCCAAGGCGCAACTTCAATAGACATGCTGATCGGTTGGTTAGCCGGCTACCATCGCTTACCACTAGAGCAATTGCGTGAGCATTGTTACATCTACGAAGACAACGCAGCCATTGAGCATTTAATGGCTGTTGCCAGCGGGCTGGACTCGTTGGTGTTGGGTGAGCCGCAAATTTTGGGGCAAGTGAAGCAGGCGTATCAGTTTGCGCGTAATCAAGCCAGTGTCGGCACCGTGCTCGAGCGTTTGTTTCAAAACACCTTTCGCGTCGCAAAAACGGTGCGTAATGAAACCAAAGTGGGTGAAAATGCCGTTTCAGTGGCTTACGCGGCAGTAAATCTTGCACGTCAAATTTTTTCAGAGCTTCCGCAATCCAGTGTGTTGTTAGTTGGTGCGGGAGACACTGCCGAATTGGTGGCGCAGCATTTAACTGAACATGGCGTGAAGCAATTGATGGTGGCTAACAGAACACTGGCACGAGCAAGTGCTGTGGCAGATAAATTTGCGGGGCAAGCGCACACCTTAGGTGAGCTGCCTGAGCTGTTACCACAAGCTGATATTGTGATCAGCTCTACGGCCAGTCCGTTGCCAATTATCGGCAAGGGCTTGATTGAATCGGCTTTGAAAATACGTCGGCGACAGCCCATGTTGTTGATTGATTTAGCGGTGCCGCGTGATATCGAAGAACAAGTTAACGAACTCAATGATGCTTACTTGTACACCGTTGATGATTTGCAGGGCATTATCACTGAGAACCTTCGTAACCGCGAAGAAGCCGCAGCAGAAGCCAAAGTTATCATCAGTGAACACAGCCAAGCCTTTACTGCGTGGCTGCGACAGTTAGACCATGTTGATGTGATTCGTGACTTTCGCCAACGTACTCAGTGCATGAGCGATGAGCAGTTACAACGTGCTCGCAATCAACTTGCTGCGGGAAAAGATCCAGAAGACGTCATGAATGAATTGGCGCAACGACTGACCAAACAATTTTTACATCAGCCAACGCAAATGATGCGTGAAGCTGGGGCTGCCGGTGATTACGAAACCTTGGCAGTATTTCAACGATTAATAGCAGATGACGAGTAAGGTCCTCACCGCATGATGAATCCTTCGATTATTCGAAAACTAGAAGCTTTATTAGAACGTTATGAAGAAGTTCAGCACTTATTGAGTGATCCTGGTGTCATTAGCGATCAAGATAAGTTTCGTGGGTTGTCGCGCGAATATTCGCAACTCGAAGAACTGGTAAAATGTTTTACGAGCTATCAGCAGGCGCAAGCTGACGAAGCCGCCGCTAACGAAATGATGCAAGAAGACGACGCAGAAATGCGTGAAATGGCCAAAGCAGAATTAGACGAAGCGCAAGCGAAGCAAGAACAGCTTGAGCAAGAACTGCAGGTTTTGCTGCTGCCGAAAGATCCAAACGATGATCGTCCTTGTTATCTCGAGATACGCGCTGGAGCAGGTGGCGATGAAGCCGCCATATTTGCGGGTGATTTATTCCGTATGTATAGCCGTTACGGTGAGCAGCACGGCTGGAAAGTTAGTATTGTGAGCGCAAGCGAAGGTGAGCATGGTGGTTACAAAGAAGTCATTGCGCACGTGTCCGGCGATGGCGCTTATGGCCGATTAAAGTTTGAATCTGGGGGCCACCGCGTGCAACGGGTACCCGAAACAGAATCGCAGGGGCGTGTGCATACATCAGCCTGCACTGTGGCCGTGTTGCCAGAGATACCCGAAGCGGAAGCCATCGAAATCAACCCGGCTGATTTGCGGGTTGATACCTATCGCGCATCCGGTGCCGGTGGTCAGCACGTTAACCGAACTGATTCCGCCATTCGAATTACCCACATTCCGACAGGGTTTGTGGTGGAGTGCCAGGACGAACGCTCTCAGCATAAGAACCGCGCCAAGGCTATGTCTGTATTGCAGGCCCGTATTCAACAAGCCGAGGACGAAAAGCGTCGGTTAGAAGAACAAACAACGCGCCGCAGTTTGGTCGGTAGTGGTGACCGTTCGGAGCGAATTCGCACGTATAATTACCCGCAGGGCCGGGTCAGCGACCACCGCATCAACTTAACGTTATATCGTTTGGATGAAGTGCTCGCCGGTTCACTTGATTTGATTTTAGATGCAATTGTTCAAGAACATCAGGCCGACTTATTGGCAGCATTGTCTGAGAATCAATGATCACCATGCAAGCGCCGGTTAGCATAGCTGATGCACTCGCCACCGCAACCCGAGCACTGAGCCATAGTGAGTCGGCCAAACTTGATGCCGAAGTATTACTCGCTTTTTGTCTGCAGCGTGAACGTATTTATTTATTCACTTGGCCGGAGCGTCAGTTAACTGCTGCGCAAATTCAGCAGTTTGAACAGCTGTTAGCCAAGCGTCAACAGGGCACACCAGTGGCCCATTTGGTGGGCGAGCGCGAGTTCTGGTCGCTGCCATTACGCGTGAACGATAGCACCCTGATTCCACGGCCAGATACTGAAATTTTAGTTGAACACACCTTAGCCTTGGGCCTTGCCGATGATGCACAAGTGCTTGATCTTGGCACCGGTACTGGCGCAATAGCACTGGCCTTGAAATCGAGCAAGCCGCATTGGCGCATCACAGCGGTGGACAAATCACCGGCTGCGGTTGAACTCGCACAAACCAATGCTAGTGCATTGCAGTTGTCAATAAACTGCCTGGTAAGTGACTGGTTCAGCGGCTTGTCGGCGAATGATAAATTTGATGTGATTGTCTCTAATCCACCCTATATAGATGCTGCCGACCCGCACTTACAGCAAGGCGACGTGCGTTTTGAGCCTCGCAGTGCACTAGTGGCTGATAACCAAGGCCTTGCAGACATTGAACACATCATTAGTCAGGCGGGGGCATTTTTGCGTGCCGATGGCTGGCTGCTGGTAGAACATGGATGGAATCAAGCGGCAGCGGTTCGCGGCTTAATGGCATCGTATAAGTTCGAAGCCGTTAACAGCGTGCGCGATTATGCTAATCTTGAACGCATAACTGTGGGGCAATGGAGAGCAACTGATGGATAACAATTTTATCTTTGCCGACGAACATGACAGCGATGATGAAACGCGTGATCAAACGACAGAAGCAGGTTGGAAGATATTAATCGTTGATGACGAACGCGAAGTGCACGCTGTGACTCGATTGGCGTTAATGGATTTGGTGTTCGAGGGCCGTGGGCTGAATTTTCTCAGCGCCTATTCACGTCAGGAAGCCCAGCAAATGGTTGATGAAAATCCAGAGATTGCCATTGTTTTACTCGACGTGGTGATGGACACCGATGATGCCGGCTTACAAGTGGCGCGCTATATTCGTGAAACCGCTGGCAACCGCACCAGCCGTATTGTGTTGCGTACTGGCCAACCCGGCCAGGCACCGGAACGCTCGGTGGTCATTAATTATGATATTAATGATTACAAAGCGAAGACTGAGCTTACCGCGCAAAAATTATTTACCTGTGTGATGTCGTCGTTGCGATCGTATCGCGATATTATCCGGGTTGCTGATCAGCGTGATGCGCTGGAACATGAATTAAGCTTTTACCAAAATTGGTTGTTAGAACACCAACCTCAGTTGCGTCAGCAAATTGCTGCCGCGTATCAACGTTTAACCGATAATAACGATTAAAAAGGACGTTTTTGATGTCATTTGTAGCCTTAAAACACCTCCATGTCACTTTTGTAGCCATAAGTGTGGTATTATTCATGCTTCGATTTTTTTGGGTGAGCATTGGTGCCAACATTAGTCGCCAAAAGTGGGTCAAAATAGTCCCACACATCATTGATACAGGCTTGTTGCTGACTATTATGGGTATGCTCATTCATTGGCAAATGTGGCCTTGGGAAACTCCATGGTTGATCAATAAAGTTATCGGCTTAGTCGGTTATATTTTGTTTGGTCTTGTCGCAATGAAAGCCAGTGTGAGTTGGTTACGTTATGTCGGCTTTATTGGGGCGTTAAGCTGGATTATGTTCCTGCTACACATCGCCTTCAGTAAGCAAGCACTTATTTAAAGCAAAAGCGTTATTCGTTAATCGTTATTCGTTATTCGAGTAACGAACAGGAAGCGAAAGCGACCGATCGAATAACGAATAACGCAGTTTATATTTTAGGGGTTTATGCGTTTTTCATACTTAGAACATATCGCTCACGAAATGTTACCTACCATTGAAATTGTGTGGGAAATAAGTCGCACCTTTCATTCGGACAGTGACCAGTACGTTAGTGATTATTATCAGCTTATTCGTGAAATGGCTGAGCGTCATGAGAACCTTGACGGTATGGATAAACTGCAAGCCGTGATTCAGGATTTTTATTTTGAATTAGGGTTTAGTGATGCGCCCGAGCCTGTGGTTGGGGCGCAACGCATTCTGCTTGACCGTGTCATTAGCTATCGTACCGGTTTGCCGATTAGCTTGGCGCTTTTACTTCAAGAAACAGCGGCTTATGCCGGTATTCAGTTAGAATTGGTCGACTTTCCAGGTTATCCATTGTTGCGCTTTGATCATGAACAAGAAAGCTACTTTGTTGATCCGCTGCACGGTGAATTACTGGAAGACAAACAAGTGCAAGAACGCTTTGAAGATGTTACCGATGATGTACTCGAATTCTCGTGGGATATGTTTGAAGCAGCCGATCAAAAGACCGTTCTGGTACGCTATCTAACTGAATTAAAGCACGCCATGATTCATGATCAAGAATTTGCGAATGCATTGACCGTAGTGCATATGTTACTGGCGATTATGCCCGATGACCCGTACGAGATTCGTGACCGTGGTTACGTGCTTGAAGAACTTGACTGCAAACAAGCTGCTGTTGACGACTACCAGTATTTTGTCGAACAATGCCCAGATGACCCAAGTGCACAAATGTTGCGCTTGCAATTAGAAACGTGGGCGGCCCCCCAGCACGTCCTTCACTAAAAAAAATTAAAAACAAGGGGTTCCTGTGGAAAACACTGCATTGATCACCAATGACGGTATCATTTTTGGCTTGCTTGCTGCCATTCTTGGTTTGATCTTCTATACCCAATCAAGTTCGAGTTCGTTTTGGCAAAAATTCTACAAATGGGTGCCAGCACTGCTGCTGTGTTACTTCATTCCGTCGTTATTGAATACCTTTGGTATTGTTGATGGTGCCAATACCGCGATTTATCCGCTGGTTATGGATTACTTGCTGCCAGCTTGTCTGGTATTGCTCACGTTAAGCTTAGACTTAAAAGCGATTTTTCGGCTTGGTCCAAAACTGCTGATTCTATTTTTAACAGGTACGGTCGGTATCGTTATTGGCGGGCCTATTGCGCTGCTATTGGTGAGTGTAATCTTCCCGGAAATGTTAGGTGGCGCAGGCCCAGACGCCGTATGGCGCGGTATGACAACCATTGCCGGTAGCTGGATTGGCGGTGGCGCAAACCAGGCAGCTATGAAAGAAGTGTATGAAGTTGGCGGTGAAATTTTCTCGGCCATGGTTACTGTAGATATTATTGTTGCGAACTTATGGATGGCGGTGCTGCTCTACATGGCAGCGAATCATAAGGCTATCGACAAGCGCATTGGTGCGGACACCAGCGCGATTGAAGCGATAAAAGAGCGCATGGAGCATTATGAAGCGGAACATCGCCGTGAATCGAAACTGCCTGATTTGATGTTCATTGTGGCGGTGGCCTTTGGCGTAACAGGGTTAGCGCATTGGGGTGCTGATGTTATCGCACCATTTATTGGCGATAATGTGCCTGCACTTAAAGATTTTAGTTTGGACAAGAAGTTCTTCTGGTTAATCGTTATTGCAACAACCGTTGGTGTGGCGTTGTCGTTCACGCGTGTGCGGCAGTTAGAAGGCGTTGGCGCTTCAAAATACGGCTCAATGTTTGTTTATATCCTGGTCGCAACCATTGGTTTGCATATGGATGTTACCGCCATTGTCGACGTGCCTAAATACTTCTTAATTGGCGCGATTTGGATGATCATCCACGCCAGTTTAATGTTGATTGTGGCGCGGTTGCTGAAGGCTCCTGTGTTCTATATGGCTATTGGTAGCCAAGCCAATGTTGGTGGTGCTGCTTCAGCGCCTGTGGTTGCTTCGGCATTTCACCCATCGTTGGCGCCAGTTGGCGTGCTCTTGGCTGTATTTGGTTATGCACTCGGTACTTATATGGCCTATATTTGTGGGCAAATCTTGCGCGTCATCGCCGCAGGATAATTGAAAGGACAACAACGTGATTAATACGCAAGTGATTAAGGTAGGCGATGTGCAAGTGGGTAACCACTTGCCGTTTGTTTTGTTTGGCGGTATGAATGTGCTGGAGTCGCGTGACTTAGCCATGCGTATTGCTGAGCACTATGTTGAAGTTACCACCCGTTTGGGCATTCCATATGTGTTCAAAGCAAGCTTTGACAAAGCAAACCGGTCGTCCATTCATTCGTATCGCGGACCTGGTCTGGATAAAGGTTTAGAAATTTTTTCCGAGATAAAGCGCACCTTTAATGTGCCAGTGATCACTGATGTACACGAGCCGTATCAAGCGAAGCCGGTTGCGGAAGTTGCTGATATTATTCAGTTACCCGCATTTTTGGCGCGCCAAACCGATTTGGTTGTGGCGATGGCAGAAACCGGTGCCGTGATTAACGTAAAAAAACCACAGTTTTTAGCACCGCACGAAATGCGCCATATCATCAAGAAATTTGGTGAAGCGGGGAACCACAAGGTTATTTTGTGTGAGCGCGGCAGTTGTTTTGGTTACAACAATTTAGTGGTTGATATGCTGGGTATGGACGACATGAAGCACATGGCGCCAGTGATATTTGATGCAACCCATGCATTGCAACGGCCGGGTGGCCGCGCAGACTCGGCTGATGGCCGTCGTGCGCAAGCTGCAGTATTAGCGCGCTCAGGCATGGCGTTGGGTTTAGCTGGACTATTCATTGAAGCGCATCCAGACCCGGAACAAGCGAAATGTGATGGCCCCTGCGCATTGCCACTGAATAAGTTAGAAGCTTATTTGCAGCAGATGAAAGCTGTTGATGAGATGGTTAAAGCCTTTCCAGAATTAGATACCAGTTCAATTTAAGGCGCTCAGCGAGCGCCTTTTTCTTTGCTTGCGCTTCCGTATCACATGCTTTAAATTAAAACGCATGTTTAAAATGCACGTTCTAAACGTGTGCGTGCGTGAAAAGTGAGCGTGATTGGTATGTCAAAACGAATTACCACCAAAGATAAAATATTGAATGCGGCAGAGGCTTTGTTTGCGGAGCATGGCTTTGAGCAAACCTCGTTGCGTCAAATAACTGCTGATGCAGAAGTAAACCTAGCTTCTGTTAATTATCATTTTGGTTCCAAAAAAGCGCTGATACAAGCCGTTATGGCCCGTTATCTTGAGGTGCTCATGCCAGCACTCAATAAAGAACTCGATGGCCTGTCGCAAAAAACGCAAATTACCACGCGTGATGTTTTTGATTGTTTTCGTAATCCATTGAATGAATTACGCCATGTGCGTAAGCATGGGCCAACGATATTTCTAAGTTTACTTGGCTTTGCGTATGCAGACATTCAGGGGCATTTGCGTCGCTACACCATGGACCATTTTGGCGATGTGATGCAGAACTTACTCGCGGCCTTGCATGTGGCCAATCCGAACCTTAGTCCGGTGGATATGTTTTGGCGGTTGCACTTTGTATTGGGCGCGACCGTTTTCGCTCAGGTTTCCGGGCCAGCTTTACGTGAAATAGCGGCGGCAGACTTCGGTGAAGCCATTGCAGCGGACCAGATGATTGATAGGTTAATTCCATTCTTGGCGGGTGGCGTGGATGCGCCATCGCGATAATCGACTATGCTTGTAGCAGTGTCATTTTTTGCACGTTGTACCCAGTAACAAAGGTGTTGTGAAATGGAAATTATTATTCTTTTAGTGGTTGTGGTAGTGCTGTTGTTTGCGGTTCCAGATATCCGCCGCAGTTTGATTACACGTCCGGCATTTGCGTTTTTTAAACGCGTTTTACCGCCATTATCACCAACCGAACGTGAAGCCATGCAAGCCGGAGATACCTGGTGGGATGCTGACTTATTCAGTGGCCGTCCCAATTGGCACGAATTTCATCAAACCAAGGCACCTCAGTTCACCGAAGATGAGCAAAAGTTTATTGATAACCAGCTAGAAACCTTGCTGGGTATGTTGGATGACTTCAAAATTGTTCAACAAGATACCGATTTGCCGAAAAAAGTATGGGACTACATTCGCAAAGAGAAGTTTTTTGCGATGATTATTGGCAAAGAGTTTGGCGGCCTGGATTTTTCACCGGCGGCGAATTCCCATATCGTTTCACGCATTGCAACGCGCTCAATCAGCGTTGCGGTGTCAGTCATGGTTCCCAATTCTTTGGGGCCGGGCGAGTTACTCACGCACTACGGCACCAAAGAACAAAAAGATTATTGGTTGCCACGGTTGGCCGATGGTACAGACATTCCATGTTTTGCTTTAACGGGGCCTGAAGCGGGTTCTGATGCTGGCGCAATTCCTGATACTGGCGTGGTGTGTAAAGGTGAGTTTGAAGGCAAAGAAGTATTAGGCCTGCGATTAAACTGGAGCAAGCGTTATATTACATTAGCTCCGGTAGCGACCGTATTAGGTTTGGCGTTTAAAATGTACGATCCAGACGGGTTGTTGGGTGATCAAAAAGACATCGGCATTACCTGTGCATTGATTCCCACCAGCCACGAAGGTGTTGAAACCGGCGAACGCCATTTGCCGTTAGGGCAAGCGTTCATGAACGGTACCACGTACGGTAAAGACGTATTTATTCCACTTGACTGGATTATTGGTGGGCAAGACTATGCCGGTAAAGGCTGGCGGATGTTAATGGAATGCCTATCAGCAGGTCGTGGTATTAGCTTACCTGCGTTAGCAACCGCAACCGGCCACGTTACCGAGCGCATGACAGGTGCTTATGCGTATGTACGCCAGCAGTTTGGTTTGCCAATTGGTAAGTTTGAAGGCGTTCAAGCAGCAATGGGTAAGATTGGTGGTACGAACTATATTCTTGAGTCCATGCGTCGCCTTACCGTTACCGCATTGTGCGAAGGCAAAAGCCCATCGGTAATCACGGCCATGACCAAGTACCACATGACAGAAATGGGGCGCCAGGTAATGGAAGCTGCCATGGACGTTCATGCGGGTAAGGGCATTCAGCTGGGGCCGCGCAATTACCTGGGGCATGGTTACATGGCTACCCCAGTATCAATTACGGTGGAAGGCGCCAATATTCTAACCCGTAACCTGATGATTTTCGGGCAAGGCGCAACACGCTGTCACCCCTATGTGTTGGCGGAAATGGAAGCAGCGGCGAATCCGGACGAAGAGCGTGGCTTGCATGACTTTGACGGGCTGCTGTTGAAACACATAGGCTTTGCAGCCAGTAACTTCTTTGGCAGCTTATTCATGGGCCTTACGGGTGCGCGCTTTAATTCGAGCCCAATGAGCGGACCGACTGCGCGTTATTATCAACAATTAACCCGCATGAGCCGTGCCTTAGCCATGACCGCCGATATGGCGATGCTGGTGATGGGCGGTGACTTGAAGCGCCGCGAAATGCTGTCAGCGCGTTTGGGTGATGTGCTGAGTCATTTATATATGGCGTCTGCGGTACTGAAACGTTATGAAGATGACGGCCGTCAAACCGGTGACTTACCATTTATTCAGTATGCTCTGGAACATCATTTGTACGAAATTGGCGAAGCGTTCAAAGGTTTTTTTGCGAACTTCTCCAATCGCTTTGTGGCTTGGACATTGCGCCTTGCGATTTTCCCGTTGGGCATTCATTTCCACAAACCAAGTGACGACAACCTGCAAGCGATTGCGGAAAGTATGATGGAGCCGGGTTTAACGCGTGATCGCCATACTTTCTTGTGCTTCTGGAAAGATGATCCAAAAGACATGACTGGTCACATGGAACTGGCGTTTTTGGCAATGAAAGAACACGCCGATATCTATAAGCGTATTCGAAAAGCTGTGAAACGCGGTGATATTGCCGAAGACTTAAGCGGCGATGCGTTAGTCAAAGCAGCCCAAAAAGCTGAGGTGATCAACGCAGAAGAAGCCAAAGCCTTTAAGAAGACCGAGCAGCTGCGTATTGCTGCTATCGGGGTTGACCAATTTGCCCCTGGCGTTATTGAAAAGCGTAAGTTTTTCAAAGCGTAGGCAACACTGGGACAAATAAAAAGGGGCTGATTCAGCCCCTTTTTAGTGTTCACTTAAAGAATTAAACACCAATCGGCTTGTAACGTGTGCGATGCGGCTCCATCGCCTGTTCGCCATGAGTTTTCTTCATGTACTCTTCGTAGTCGGTGTAGTTACCTTCGTAGAAGTTAATCTGGCCTTCATCGCGGTAATCAAGAATATGTGTTGCCACCCTATCGAGGAACCAACGGTCGTGCGAGATAACCATGGCTGAGCCTGGAAACTCCAGTAGGGCTTCTTCAAGCGCGCGCAGCGTTTCAACGTCGAGGTCATTGGTCGGTTCATCGAGCAGTAACAAGTTACCACCGGCTTTCACCAGTTTAGCGAGATGCACACGGTTACGCTCACCACCAGATAGTTCACCAATGTGCTTCTGTTGATCGTTACCGCGGAAATTAAAACGGCCGACATAAGCGCGGCTGTTGATTTCGAAGTTGCCAATACGCAAGATATCTTGTCCATCAGAAACTTCTTGCCACACAGTCTTCTTGTCGTCCATGTCATCACGGAACTGATCAACACTGGCTAGCTGCACAGTATCACCGAGCTCAACGGTACCTGAGTCCGGTTGTTCTTTAGCGGTAATCATTCGGAACAATGTTGATTTACCGGCACCGTTCGGGCCGATAATACCGACGATAGCGCCCTTAGGCACACTAAAGGTTAAATCATCAATTAATACACGGCCGTCATAGGCCTTTTTCAAATGATTGACTTCCAGCACCTTGTCGCCGAGACGTGGGCCTGGTGGAATAAACAGCTCATTGGTTTCATTACGCTTCTGGTAATCGCCACTTTGTAGCTCTTCAAACCGAGCCATACGTGCTTTGCTTTTCGCTTGGCGGCCTTTGGGATTTTGACGAACCCATTCAAGCTCTTGCTTGATGCTGCGTTGCCGCGCATTTTCTTGCTTTTCTTCTTGCTCGAGACGCTTCTCTTTTTGTTCCAACCAAGACGAGTAATTGCCTTCCCATGGAATACCATAGCCGCGGTCAAGCTCAAGTATCCAGCCAGCAACATTATCAAGGAAGTAACGGTCGTGGGTAATGGCCACAACAGTACCTTCGTAGTCGTGTAAGAAGCGCTCTAACCAAGCAACAGATTCAGCATCCAAATGGTTGGTTGGCTCATCGAGTAACAACATGTCGGGCTTGCTCAATAGCAACCGACAGATAGCCACACGGCGACGCTCGCCACCTGAAAGAACCTTTATTTTGGCGTCCCAAGGCGGCAAACGTAGCGAATCGGCAGCACGCTCGAGCATATTCTCGATGTTATGACCGTCTTTGGCTTGAATAATCGCTTCGAGTTGACCTTGTTTTTTGGCTAAAGCATCAAAGTCAGCATCTTCTTCCGCATAGGCGGCATAAACCTGGTCAAGTTGGGCCAACGCATCCTTTACGTCAGCAACCGCTTCTTCAACGGTTTCCCGCACAGTTTTATCTTCATCTAACTGAGGTTCTTGTGGCAGATAACCAATCTCAATACCCGCTAGCGGGCGAGCTTCACCTTCGTATTCTTTATCCACGCCAGCCATAATGCGTAATAGCGTTGATTTACCGGCACCGTTTAAACCCAACACACCAATTTTTGCGCCTGGGAAAAACGACAACGAGATGTCTTTTAAAATAGTTTTCTTTGGCGGGACAACTTTGCTGACCCGCGACATAGAATAAATATATTGTGCCATAGCAGCATGCGTTCCTTTTTGAGGCGATATTTCTTAGCGATAATCTTCAGCGGCTATTTTAACCCTTAAGTTGGCGCTAACCCAAGTATATTGGTAAACTAGGCGCCATAAATTTCTCGTTCTTATACTGTCGCTCAGACAGCCCGTGAAGTTAGGAGCCCCGATGTTGAAACATGAGATGAATATTGCCGAATACGATGCAGAGTTATGGCAGGCAATGACTGGCGAAGTTCAGCGCCAAGAAGAGCACATTGAATTGATCGCTTCAGAGAACTACACCAGCCCACGCGTGCTAGAAGCACAAGGGTCTCAGCTGACCAATAAATATGCCGAAGGGTATCCGCATAAGCGCTATTACGGCGGTTGTGAGTACGTTGATGTGGTTGAAGATTTAGCCATTGAGCGCGCCAAGCAACTATTTGGTGCAAAATATGCCAACGTTCAGCCGCATGCTGGTTCACAGGCTAATTCAGCAGTATTTTTGGCGTTATTAAACGCCGGCGATACGGTACTGGGTATGAGTCTGGCGCATGGTGGCCACTTAACGCACGGTTCGCACGTGAATTTCTCAGGCAAATTGTACAACGCTGTGCAATATGGTCTGGACGAATCAACCGGTGAGATTGATTATGCTGAAGTTCGCAAATTGGCGTTGGAGCATAAACCGAAACTGATCGTTGCTGGTTTTTCTGCGTATTCAGGTGTGATTGACTGGTCGAAGTTTCGTGAAATTGCCGATGAAGTGGGTGCCTATTTATTAGTGGATATGGCCCACGTTGCTGGTTTGGTCGCTGCAGGCTTGTACCCGAACCCAGTTCCATTCGCGGATGTAGTAACCACCACAACGCACAAAACTTTGGCTGGCCCGCGCAGTGGTCTGATTTTGTCAGGCAAAGATGATCCAGATTTACATAAAAAATTAAATGGCGGTGTATTCCCTGGTAGCCAGGGCGGTCCGTTATGTCATGTGATTGCGGCGAAGGCTGTTGCCTTCAAAGAAGCCATGGAACCAGAGTTTAAAGCGTACCAGCAACAAGTGTTGGACAACGCCAATACCATGGTAAAAGTGATGCAGAAACGCGGTTACAAGATCGTGTCTGGTGGCACTAAAAATCATTTGTTCCTGGTTGATTTAATCGACAAAGATATCACCGGCAAAGATGCCGATGCAGCATTGGGGCAGGCGTTCATTACGGTGAACAAAAACTCAGTACCCAATGATCCACGTTCACCATTTGTAACTTCAGGTTTGCGCTTAGGCACACCGGCGATTACCCGCCGTGGTTTTAAGCAAGCCGAAGCAGAGCAAGTTGCGAATTGGATTTGTGATGTATTGGATAACATTACTGACGAAAGCGTCATTGCACGTGTTCGCGAGCAAGTGAAAGCGCTTTGTAAGCAGTTCCCTGTTTACAAGTAATTCAATCAAGGAAGCAGCGTATGCATTGTCCATTTTGTGGCACACAAGATACCAAAGTCATCGATTCGAGGCTTGTTGCTGACGGGGCCTCAGTGCGCCGTCGACGCGAGTGCGCTGAATGCAAAGAGCGTTTTACCACGTTCGAAACAGCCGAGTTGGTGATGCCGCGGGTGATCAAGTCTGACGGTACCCGTGAGCCATTTAATGAAGACAAGCTGCGCAACGGTTTGCTACGCGCTTTAGAAAAACGCCCAGTAAGTTTAGAGGCGATGGAGCAGGCGATTCAAAACGTAAAATCGGCGCTTCGAGCAACCGGTGAGCGTGAAATAACCAGCCAAGTTATCGGTGGTCTGGTTATGGAAAACTTGAAAGCAATTGATAAAGTTGCCTATATCCGGTTTGCTTCTGTGTACCGTGCGTTTGACGATATCCGTGAGTTCGGCGAGGAGATTGCGCGGCTCAATGACTAATACGATGGCATGTCACCAACGCTATATGTCACGCGCCCTTGAGCTTGCTGCTCAGGGGCGTTTTTCAACCGCACCAAACCCAATGGTTGGGTGTGTGCTGGTGCGTAACGACACAATTATCGGTGAAGGTTGGCATCAGCGTGCTGGTGAAGCACATGCCGAGGTTCACGCACTGCGCCAAGCTGGCTCAAAAGCGAAAGGCGCCACGGCCTACGTAACGTTAGAACCCTGCAGTCATTTTGGACGCACGCCGCCTTGTGCAGATGCGTTGATTGAAGCAGGTATCGCACGTGTGGTGATTGCCCTGAAAGATCCAAACCCACAGGTAAGTGGTGATGGTATTGAGCGCTTGAAGGCGCATGGCATTGAGGTGGTTGTTGGGGTTTTGGAGCAACAAGCTCGTGCGCTAAATTGTGGATTCGTTGCACGTATGCAGCGTAAACGTCCGTGGTTACGGGTGAAAATGGCAGCGTCGTTGGACGGTCGCACAGCACTTGCCAATGGTGAAAGCCAGTGGATAACCTGCCAAGAGGCGCGCCATGATGTCCACCGCTGGCGCGCGCAAAGTGGTGCAGTGTTGAGCAGTGCGCAAACTGTACTGGCTGATCAAGCCACACTCACAGCGCGGCACCCCGACGCACAGCTACAACCTGTACGTGTGATTATCGACTCGCAGGGGTTGTTAACTGGCAATGAGCCTTTATTTAAAGAACTATCGCCAATTATCTTGGTGCATGGGCCTGATACGGTATCACCACAAACATGGGCTGATCATGTGAGTGTGCTGGAAGTACCGCGTGCCGCCAACGGATTGTTAGACCTTGTTCAGCTGCTGCATGAGCTTGCAGCACGCGAAATCAATTCGGTGTGGACAGAATGCGGTTCGGGGCTTGCCGGTGGGTTACTCGAAGCAGAGCTCGTTGATGAACTCGTGGTGTATTTAGCACCTAAACTTTTGGGACATACTGGTCATGGGTTGCTGCAGTTACCCGCGTTTACGCACATGAGCCAAGTGCCCGAATTAAATTTTTCAGATGTACGTCAGGTAGCGGATGATCTACGCATTATTGCGGTTCCGCACCGGGTGAGAGGAGACTTAACGTCGTGACCCCATTAAACAGTGCTGCAGAAATTATTGAAGACATTCGTCAAGGGAAAATGGTTATTTTGATGGATGATGAAGACCGCGAAAATGAAGGCGATCTCATTTTGGCTGCAGAGTGTGTTACGCCCGCCGCGATTAATTTTATGGCACGTTATGGGCGCGGTTTGATTTGTTTGACGCTAACCGAAGACCGGTGTAAACAACTGCGACTGCCATTGATGGTTGATCAGAATAACGCCCCGTACGCGACGAATTTTACCGTTTCAATTGAGGCCGCAGAAGGCGTCACAACGGGTATTTCAGCCGCTGATCGTGCCCGTACTGTGCAAGCGGCGGTAGCCCGTGATGCTAAGCCTGCGGACTTAGTGATGCCAGGCCATATTTTCCCGCTAAAAGCGAAGCCGGGTGGGGTGCTCAACCGTGCTGGGCATACTGAAGCTGGTTGCGACCTTGCGCGCTTAGCAGGTTTTGAGCCGGCCGCCGTTATCGTCGAAATTCTTAATGAAGACGGCACCATGGCACGTCGCCCTGATTTAGAGGTGTTTGCGGCCGAGCATAATCTTAAAATTGGTACCATTGCCGATTTAATTGAATACCGCTCGATGAAAGAAAAAACTGTTGAGCGTAAGGCGCATTGCAAATTGCCGACAGCTTATGGCGAATTTGAACTGATTACCTATCAAGATACTATTGATGCCCAAGTGCATTACGCGTTGGTGCGTGGTGAAATTGACCCAGCGAAACCGGTTAATGTGCGCGTACATCTGCAAGACACCTTTAATGATTTATTTGCCACCGAGCGCGCCGCGAAACGCAGTTGGCCGCTAGGGCATGCGATGCAATATATTGGTGAAAACGATGGCGTGCTGGTGGTTATTGGCCGGCAACAAAATTCTGATGACATACTTGAACAGGTGATGAGTTTTGCGGCTGAAGATAGAGGTGAACGTAAGCCGACTGCAGCAGCATCTAATGCTTCGCGTAACGTGGGTATTGGTTCGCAGATTTTAGCTGACTTGGGTGTGCATCATATGCATTTGATGAGCTCGCCGAAGCGCTATTCAGCATTGTCGGGCTTCGGCCTTGAAGTGGTCGATTTTATTGAAGATGAGCAAGCCCGCGATTAAAACACGCTGATAGATTGCACTTGGCGCCAGAGCTTTTCGTTAGCTGGCGCCGCATGACCCGCCTCAGCGCTTTGGCGTGCAACAAAACCATTGAGGTAATCAATCTCAGTTTGGCGCTGTTGGCGCACATCCATCAGCATCGAAGAAAAGTTATTTGCGGTGTTTTTGATGACCTGATGTGCTTGCTCAACCAGTTTCTCAGGCACAAGTTGAATTCCCCGGTGCTGTGCTAACCAACAAATTTCTTCTGCAACAATCATTTGCTCGTGATGCAGGTGATGCTGTAACAGCTCGCCGTTACGGCAGTTATGAATGACAGTAAATGCATTGATCAGGCAATTAACCGCAAGTTTTTGCCAACGTCGCTGGTTAATCGCTGGGCTCCAGTTGAGTAGCGGTAACGCATTATTCAGCGCACTAAAGACTTCGGCGGGGCGACCACTTGATGCGTGTTCTACCTGCGCCCAGCCCAACCAGCTCTCACCGAAACCCGCATGCACCACCTCGTTGTTATGGCGATAAGCACCGTGGGTAGTCACCCAGTGCAACGCACGCTCCGGCATGATGGTGGATTCATTGTCGAGCATGCCATTGTAGCTAACAATCAAGGATGAGCCGTCAGGTAAAGGTGCTTGGCTGAGTTCCTGTAGCAGGGCTGCAACCTGGTAAGCCTTTACCGCGGCAAAAACTTGTGTGGGCTGCGTTAAGGGCAAGGTTGTGGTGCTAAATTCATAGTTGTGCGCGTTATAAATAATGGAGATGGGTGAATGGGTAGCCTGGCGCGGTTTAATTGCAACGTGTTCGCCGATACGGCGTAAATTAACCGCCATTAAACTGCCAATAGCACCTGTACCGATGACAACCCAATGCATGCTAATTCATCTCCCGATGGTAATTTTGTTCAAGCCGCAGCAGGGGCTTACGCATAATGATGAGGATAATGAGACTTGGCAAAACCATCAGCGCTGTCAAAATAAAGAACAATTGCCAATCACCGTCCAACCAATTCACCACGTAACCGCTGTAAGACGATAATAGCGTACGGCCAAGGTTACCGAGCGATGCAAATAGCGCATATTGTGTCGCGGTAAAAGCGCGATTACAAAGTAAGCTAATAAATGCGACAAAAGCGACCGTTGACCAGGCAGCCGTGAAGCCATCGATAATCACTGCCGCAAGTAATAAGTCCGTGTCAGGGCCAACACCTGCTATCCAAGCGAACATAAGATTGGATGAAGCCATGGCAATACCGCCAACCAACAAGCCACGAACAATGCCTAGCCGCAGGTTTACAAAGCTACCGATAATGGCAAATATAATCGTAACCCACCACGTTACCATTTTCGAATACACGGCAATGTCATCATTGGTGAAGCCCACTTCTTTATAGAACACAATCGACATGCGGCCCAGAAAGGCTTCGCCTAGCTTAAATAGAAATATAAAAGCAAGCATACCAAGTGCTAGTCGCCAGCCGCTGCGACGGAAAAATTCCGCGATTGGCTCTACCAATGTACTTCGCAACCAATCTAACCAATGGTTGAACTTAGGAATTTCTGGTCGGTACCGCGTAGACTTACTGGCGGCAAGAACAAACAGCATTTGTGCGGCAATAACAAAGCACAGTACGACATACGCGTCTTGCCACATCAAGGTGGTGCCGTCCACTAAAAAGAACGGAATAGCGCCGAAACCACTATAACCGGTCCACCAACCCGCGGTGGCCATAGCTGCACCCGCTGATTGTAAACGGGCCTCGTGTGGGCCGAAGGTTTCAATCCGGTACGCATCAATGGCGATATCTTGGGTTGCTGAAAAGATTGCAATGACCAATGCTGCGCAGGCAACCCACCATAAGTTTTCGATGATATCGAGTTGGGCTAAAGCCGCGGTGGCAACCAGGATACCGGCCAGACACAGCATCATCCAGGCGCGCCGCTGGCCGAGCCAGCGGTTTAGAACAGGAATTTGCACGCGATCAATTAATGGTGACCACAGGGCATTGATGGAGTAGGCCACAAAAACCACACCGAACAACCCAATAGCAGAGCGGTCAACGCCCATTTCTTGCAGCCAAGCTGAAAGCATGGAGCCAATCAGCACCCATGGAAATCCACTAATTATTCCAAAACCAAATATCACCCAGATACGCGGTTCGCGGTAAATCGCAAAGTCTTTATACCAAGGCTCGCCAGTTGCAGAATGACTCACTGTTGTGGCACAACTTCAATTTTTTTAAGTACAGGGGGCTGCTTAGGTACATTCTGCCAACCGGTTTGTTCGTGATAAATCTCAGTTTCCACGCTTGCCAGTTTTTCCATCACATCCTCGCCAGCAACAACCCAACCAAACACAGCGTAGCCCCAACCCTTGCTGGAAGGGTTCAGCGACTCATTGTCATTAAGATTAAAATAAAATTGCCGCGTTGCAGAATGTGGATCGGATTCGCGCGCCATGGCAATGGTGCCGTAATTGTTCAACATGCCGTTACCCGACTCGTTAAAAATAGGGTCGAACATGGTTTTAGCTTCAAACTCTTCGGTGTAGCCGCCACCTTGCACGACAAAGCCCGGAATAACACGATGAAATATCGTGTTGTTGTAGCTACCCGCCTGCACGTAGGTGAGAAAGTTATCGACGGTTATCGGTGCCTTGGCACGGTTCAGTTCAACTACAATATCGCCCTCGGTCGTGATAAACTTTACTTTAGGGAATAAATTGTCCGGTTGAATTTGTTGTGCAGCGCTCACGCCGCTTAGCAGTAAAGTAAGAGCAAAAACTAAATAACGCATAATTAACCCCGAGCCTTAAAAATCACGAATTTACTGTTCTGTGCCACTTGGTGCACAGACTTAAACAAGCGCTTTAGTGGTTGATAATACGGTAGATGACGGTTTGCCACTACCCAAAGTTCCCCACCTTTACGCAAAACTCGCTTACTGTCCCGAAACATTTGTCGTGCGATATGTTCCGTCACCGCATGCTCTTGGTGGAATGGCGGATTACATACTATCAGGTCAGCACTTTGGTCGGCGCTGTGCGCCAGGCAATCATCAACCTCCGCCTGATACTGATTGGCAGCGGCGTTGGGCAGATTTGTTTTAATATTACGCAACGTGGAAGCTATGGCCAAAAAGGACTCATCAACCCATGTGACCTGACTGCTTGGTGAAAGGCGTGCGTAATGCAAGCCAAGCACACCATTGCCACAGCCAAGATCAATTGCGTGCTCGACACCCGCTGCGGGCATGTGTTCAAGTAAAAAGCGTGCGCCAATATCCAATTGATTACGGGCGAATACACCGGCATGATGGTGTAGGGTTAACTGAAACTCAGGTAACTCCCAACTACTCATAAAGCGCTCGGGATCAAGCCCTACGGCGCGCGTTTTAGCACTGACCGTGCGGCATTTTTTTTGAATTAACGAGACATCAACATCACTACAATATTGCTCAAACAAGCTGCGTACAGCTGGTGTCAGTAACTTACTTTTGGCTGCCGCGAATAGCTGGGTGTTTTCAGGTAGCTCTGCGGCCAGTTTTGCCAATTGAAATTCAAGCAAGCTTAAGCTTTTTGGAATTTTAAGATAAATCACATCCGTGGTATCGGGCAGAGTATCCAGTGGTGAGATTGCTGATAGCGTTTCAGGTAAGTTGTTATGTCGCAGGTTATGATGCCATGCACAATGGCTGACGTATGAGTCGCTCAGGCTGGTCACATCCAGCCCCGCAAAGGGGACCAACAGGGCGCCCCATTGATCGTTAATGAGCAGTGGGCGCTGATCATCGCGCTGAGCAATGATTTGATGCAACAATTCATCAGCTGCATCCCAGGCTTGCAGGGTATCTGCAGTGCGCGGGGGAAAACGATTGAGTTGCCAAGTGCCGGCAGGGCTATGTAGTGTTGTCATTTGCTCGTTAATCGTTATTGGTTATTAGTTATTGGTTATTGGTTATTGGTTATTAGTTATTAGTGTCTATGTTTTTACGAACAACGACAAGCGCAGCGATCGAATAACGAACAACGGTTTTTTTCGAATAACGACAAGCGTAGCGATCGAATAACGAACAACGGTTTTTTTCGAATAACGACAAGCGTAGCGATCGAATAACGAACAACGGTTTTTATCGAATAACGAATAACGGTTTTAGGCTTTTCAATTGGTCGGACATTTCAGACGGAAACATTCGTGCTATGATAGCGAAAAACGACCCGTGACTATAGGTTTTAACACGTGAAAAAATATGCAGAAATTACCGGCTGGGGTAAGTGTTTGCCACCTGCTGTGATGACCAATGATGATTTAGCAACCTTTTTAGAAACTTCTGACGAGTGGATTCGTAGCCGTACGGGCATCGAAGAACGCCGTGTCAGTGAGGTCGGCACCTCCAAATTAGCAACGGTTGCGGCACGCAACGCGTTAGCAGCCGCTGGCCTTGATGCAAATGACATCGACCTTATTATTGTTGGCACCTGCACACCGGATGAAATTATTCCAAATGTAGCGTCAGCGGTACAACGCGATTTAGGCAACAAACATGCTGCCGCGTTTGACTTGAATGCTGCGTGTAGCAGCTTTTTATACGGAATGCATTTTGCTACACAAGCTATTCGCACCGGGGCGCACAAAAAAGTACTGATTATTGGTGCTGAACGCTTGACTCGAATTTTAGACTGGACCAAACGTGAAAGTGCAGTGCTGTTTGGTGATGGCGCTGGTGCAATGGTGCTTGAGGCCAGTGACCAAGAATCGGGCTTGCTGGCATCACACGTTACGTGTGACGCTGATGCGCGCGACGTTTTAGCACTCGAGTTTGGCATGAGTTTCGACCGCTTTGGATTTGACGGTATTATGCCGTTTAACTTTATTGGTCAGGAAATCTTCAAGCGCGCAGTCAAAGGCATGAACACAGCCGTTGAAAAAGTTTTTGAAGAAACGGGCTTAACGACAGACGATATTGATTCACTGATTCCGCATCAGGCAAATAAGCGTCTGATCGATTACCTTGCTAAAATGTGCAACGTACCTGAAGAAAAAACTGTTATAAATATTCAAAAATACGGGAATACCTCGTCTGCAACGTTGCCAATAGCGTTTTGCGAAGCCGTTGAACAGGGCATTGTTAAGCCCGGTGACACCATTGTATCTGCGGTATTTGGCGGTGGTTTAACCTGTGGTGCTGGTATTATCAAATGGGGTCAACGGGTAACACCACTGCGCGACAATACAGAAACCTTGCCGAGTAATGGTAAGTCAGCACTGGATTTGATTGTGCCTTTATACGAAGGCACCAAAGTAGCGTGGGAAAAACGCGGCGATGAGTAACTTGGTTAAAGAAGAAGTTCGTAATAATGTGCTTTGGTTGACATTAGCGCGCCCAGAAAAGAAGAATGCGTTAACCGCAGAAATGTACACGGTGTTGAGTGCGGCATTACAGGCCGCTGATCGTGACGGTAAAATTGCTGCAGTGGTATTAACTGGCGAAGGTGACAGTTTCACCGCGGGTAACGACCTTCATGACTTTCTGGCTATTGAAGATCTCGATGATAGCGCACCACCGTTTGAATTTCTTTATACCTTAAGCCGCTTAAGTGTGCCTTTAGTGGCTGGTGTGAATGGGTTAGCCATAGGCATTGGCACCACCATTTTACTGCACTGTGATTTGGTTTATGCAAGCACAGACGCGGTATTCGCATTGCCTTTCATAAATCTCGGCTTAGTACCGGAAGCCGCTTCAAGTATGCTGTTACCGCAACAATGTGGTCACCTGCGGGCGTCGGAGCTATTGCTGCTTGGTGAGAATTTTGATGCCAGTGCCGCACTCGCTTATGGTTTGGTCAATAAAGTTGTTGCGCCAGATGAGCTAAACAATACGCTTGAGCAAGTAGCCCAAGCTTTGGCGAGTAAACCGCATGGCGGATTACGTGCAGCCAAAAAATTAATTAAGCAGCCGGCAGAGCCGGTTGCCGACAGAATAGAGCGCGAAGCGAAGATATTTGCTCGTGCACTGAGTTCTGATGCCGCTCGCAAAGCCATTGCTGAGCGTCTAAATCGCAAAAAATAGCCATATCCGCTTAATTTCTCAGCAGTCGGTTGCACTTGCCTTGCGAGTGCGCTGCCTTTAAGGGATAATGCCGCCGTTATGGTGACCTCATTGGTCCCCCCGCAACACTAACTGGTGAAATCGGTCAGGCCCGGAAGGGAGCAGCCGTAGTCAGGGATGTGGGTGCCGGGGTGCTGGCTGGTGAGGTCGCCACCCATCTTTTTGAAAGCGTTATTCGTTATTCGTTATTCGTTATTCGTTAATCGTTAATCGTTATTCGATCGCTACGCTTGTCGTTGTTCGCAAAAAACTACACACTAAAGCAAAGGCGTTATTCGAATAACCAATAACGAATAACCAATAACGATTAACGAACAACGAGATTTCCCCATGCCTAAGAATGTGAAGCCGGTATATTACGGCGACTACCTAAAGCTCGATAAATTATTAGACGCGCAACAGCCACACAGCAAAATGTATGGGCCAGAAGCCCATGACGAAATGCTCTTCATCATCGTACATCAAGTGTATGAACTCTGGTTTAAGCAGGTATTGCACGAATTACGCGCAATTCATAAAGAATTTAGCCAGGAACAACTCGATGACCGTGCATTACAACTTGTTGCACATCGACTTCGTCGCATTTTAACCATTCAAGATTTAATGAATGATCAGGTCGGCGTGATTGAAACCATGACCCCGCAGGAGTTCCTTGAGTTCCGCGACTATTTGGTGCCAGCTTCAGGCTTTCAAAGCATTCAATTTAAGGAGCTTGAGATTATTCTCGGGCTCACCCGCAATACGCGCATCGCTTTTGATCAACAGTCTTTCTATAACCGCCTAAATGACGAGCATCGCGCCTATTTAGAGGAGTTGGAGCAGCATCCGAATCTGTTTGATCGGGTTGATGAATGGCTTTCTCGCATGCCGTTTTTACAGTTTGAAGACTTTAGTTTTTGGGAAGTTTATCAGGCAGCCGTGAAGCGTTCACTCGACCATGATGAAGAAATCATTCGACAAAATGCAGCGGATGAAAAACAGTTGGAGACCGAATTAGCTGGTCTACAAGCGAATCGGGAGAATTTTTCAGCACTGTTTGATAACGAAAGTTATAAAGCGTTACAAGAAGATAACCGGGTACGTCTTTCGCAAAAAGCCATGTTAAGTGCACTATTTATTACGCAATATCGCGAAGAACCGGCGTTTCATCTTGCGCATCAAGTTATCACGTCGCTGGCCGAGATGGATGAGAAGCTCACAATTTGGCGTTATAAACATGCAATGATGGTGCAGCGCATGCTCGGTACAAAAATAGGTACGGGTGGGTCGTCAGGGCATGATTATCTGCGCCGTACAACCGAGCAGAATAGGGTGTTTAAAGACTTCTTCGCCATGGCTACTTACTTGTTACCGAAAAGCGCGTTACCGCAACTGCCTGAATCTGTGCGCAAAGCATTAGGTTTTTATTTTCGACATGAATCATGATTATAAGCGTTGTTCATGCCAGCGTACTGCCTGATGTAAGGCGCTGAGCTGGTGCGCTACCCGTTCCGACAACCACTGGCTACGCGCCGTGGTTGTTGGGTTGGTTAAACTACGAAGGTGTTGACGCAATTCGCTAATATAGTCAGCTGGCGTGGTTGCATCTTGGCTGAATAACTGTGAGTCAAACCAATCCGAAAACTGTTCCTCATTGATATTCAAACGTTTTATGCGCTGCTCAAGCGCATTTATTTCGGCTTCGATGCGCTCTTTTAATGTAGGGTTTAATGTCATTGGTGCGCGGCTTCGGTTTTGGCGTATAATTGCGTTGAGTCTACCGCATTCTTCTGGGCACGCCCAACTGAACTTTTCGGGAATAAGTTAGCTCTAATAGTTATGCATAAATTAAGTGCTTTTATGCACTACTGTTAATATACTGTAAACGAGACTTTAACGGCATTTAGTGTAATTTTATACCGCTTTCGGTAGTTGACATTGTCGCGCCGATCGTGGGAGTATTAATTTCATTATTACCGCAGAATTACACGCGGTAATAGCTGCAAGTGTTGATTAAACTCTTTTCGTCACTCAAATAACTGGGAGGCTGGCGACTTAGTGTCGTTGAGCTTAAAGTTAAGTCAAATTGGTTGGGAACTATGGCCAAAGTAATCAATAAAAGCAAAATTGCTGCAGCCCTAGTCGGGATGTACGTAATTGCAGGTAGCACGACAGTAGCTGCCCAAGACGTTTCTTCGCTACAAAACGAAGAAGCTAAAATTCACACCGCTGATAAGCGGTCTCAGCAAAAAATCGATTCTTTGTTCGAACAGAGCCAAGAGTTGTTATATGAGTACCGTGCAGTTGTAGACGAATACGAAAACTTAAAAGTTTACAATGATCACGTTCAGCGTTTAGTTGATGATCAAAATGCATCACTGGCTTCTCTACAGCGCCAGATCGACGGCATCGAAGCAACCAAGCAAGGCGTGGTTCCTTTAATGTACAACATGATCGACGCTTTGGAGCAGTTTGTGGAGCTGGATCTTCCAATTCACAAAGAGCGCCGTTTGGCTCGTGTTGAGCGTTTACGCGACATCATGAGTGACTCAAACGTAACGACTTCTGAGCAGTTCCGTCAGATCACTGAAGCTTATCAAGCTGAAATGGACTACGGCGCAGGTCTTATCGCATATGAAGGCAAGCTGCAATTCGAAGGTGAAGAAATCTCTGTAGACTTCTTCCACTTAGGTCGTGCAGCGCTTATGGCTCAATCTTTGGACCTGAAAAACGGTTGGATTTACAACAAAGAAAACAACACTTGGGAAGCTTTAGATGATGCTTACCTTGGTGCTTTGACCAAAGCGATTCGTATGGCGCGGAAACAAACCGCACCAGATCTGATTAAACTGCCTATCTATGCAGCGGAGCGTGCAGAATGAACAAACTAGTGAAATCTTTGCTGGTCGCAGCAGCATTCTCATTATCAGCTGGCGCGAGCTCTGCTTACGCGCAGGATAACGCGAAATCACTAGACCAATTACTTGACCTAGTGAAGCAAAATCGTGCGGCGTCTCAGCGCATTAATGCTGAGCGTGAAGCCGAGTTCACTTCAGAGCGTGCTGACAAGCAAGCTTTGTTGAACCAAGCTC
This sequence comes from Pseudidiomarina sp., assembly GCF_048267825.1. Lineage (NCBI taxonomy): Bacteria > Pseudomonadati > Pseudomonadota > Gammaproteobacteria > Alteromonadales > Idiomarinaceae > Pseudidiomarina > Pseudidiomarina sp. The sequence continues at coordinate 490,237 of NZ_JBLWWR010000001.1, read as the reverse complement.
AACGTCAATTAGCAAACGAGCAAGCGCGCGGTGAACGCCTGCAAGCTGAGTTTGCTGAAAATGAAATCTCACTCGCGAACAAAGAACAAGAGCTGCAAAATGCACTTGGTACTTTGGGTGAAATCGTGGGTGTTGCACGTGGTGCAGCCAGTGACACAATCGGCCGTATCGCGACTTCAATCGTAAGCTCTCAGTATCCAGGTCGTGAAGACGTGTTGGAAACGATTGCTGAAGCGAAAGAAGTACCAACTATCGCAGAACTTGAAGAACTGTGGTTAGCTTGGTTAACAGAAATGAAAGAGTCAGGCCGAGTTGTTACTTTCAACAGTGACGTAACTCTGCTAGACGGTTCAAGCGAAAACCGTGACGTAACGCGTATTGGTGTATTTAACCTGATTTCACAGGGCGAATACTTCAACTACAACGACCAAGCTGAAGAAATTCAGCCGTTAGGTCGTCAGCCTGAAGGCTACGTGTTATCAACTGTTGAAGCGTTTGAAAGCACTGAATCTGGTTACGAAGGTTTATATATTGACCCAGCACGTGGTCAAATCCTGAACCTGGCAACTCAGAAAGCAACTCTCGAAGAGCGTTATCACCAAGGTGGTACAGTTGGTTACGTAATCACTGTTGCGCTTATCGTTGGTTTCTTGATTGCAATCTACAAGTTCATCACCTTAGGTTTGGAAGGTGCGAAGATGCGTTCACAGTTGCGTAATACTGAGAATCCATCTGACAAAAACGCACTTGGCCGTATCCTGAAGGTGTATCAAGAGAACAAAGGTGCAGACACTGAAAACCTTGAACTGAAACTTGACGAAGCTATCTTGCGTGAAACACCACGTATCGATGCCGGCGTTAACATCATCAAGATTTTGGCAGCTATCGCTCCGCTATTAGGTCTCTTGGGTACAGTTGTTGGTATGATCGGTACCTTCCAGTCCATCACATTGTTTGGTACTGGTGATCCGAAAATCATGGCGGGTGACATCTCAATGGCGTTGGTTACAACTGCATTGGGTCTGATTGCTGCACTGCCATTGATTCTTGTCCACGCGATTGTGGCAGGACGTGCTAAGTCTATCGTACACGTACTAGACGAGCAGGCTGCAGGTATCGTCGCCGCGCATGCGGAGAAGAAGGAGTAATCCTATGGTATACCTGATGGAGCTTTGGGAATCTATCAGGGATTTTCTGGGTACCGGTGGCGACGTATTATTCGTCGTCATGGGGGCGCTCTTCCTCATGTGGGTTCTCATGATCGAGCGCTTTTGGTTCCTTACCGGGGTGTTCCCGAAGATGAAGCAAGATATCATCGATCGTTGGAACGCCCGGGAAGATACCACCTCTTGGTACGCTCATAAAATCCGTGATGCATGGATTTCTGAAGCCAACGAAAAGCTAAATGCGCGTATATTGTTGATCAAAACCTGCGTTGCGATTTGTCCGTTAATCGGACTACTCGGTACTGTAACCGGTATGATTGCTGTATTTGAAATCATGGCGGTACAAGGTACTGGTAACCCACGCTTAATGGCGTCGGGTATTTCGATGGCGACTATCCCGACAATGGCGGGTATGGTTGCAGCATTGTCAGGAATGTTCTTTGCTTCTCGCCTTGAAACACGGGTGCGTCGAGCTAAAGAAAAATTGGTCGACAGTTTGCCACATCATTAAGAGAGAAGAATTATGGCACGTAAACGTTTTCGTGAAGAGGAAGATGCAGCGATCGATATGACGCCGATGCTCGACATCGTATTCATCATGTTGATCTTCTTCATCGTAACCACCTCTTTCGTAAAAGAAGCTGGTATTGACGTGAACAAGCCAGAAGCAAGTCAGGCAGAAAAGAAACCTTCTGCAAACATCTTCATCGCGATTCGTGCGAATGGCGAAGTGTGGATGGACAAGCGTATGGTTGATGTTGAACGCGTAGGCGCCAACATTGAACGTCTATTGGCAGAACAGCCAACTGATATCGTAGTGATTCAGGCGGACAAAGAAGCCAAGCATGGTGTTGTCGTTAAAGTCATGGATCAAATTAAGGAAGCGGGTATTGACAAGATATCCATAGCCGCAGAGGACGATTAATATGGTGCGCTTTATAGTATCAATACTATTAGGTGCTGCAGCTACGTTCCTTCTGTTCGCTTTCATGGCTTTTTTGATTAGCGGCGGTGAGGGACGTAACGAAGGTCCACCACCGACTGCACCGATTGAACTCGTAACAACGCCACCGGATTCGGATGTGGATCAGCGTCGTCGTACGCCACCACCACCTCCGCCTCCGCCTCAGCAACCGCCTGAGACTCCGCCAAACGAGCCTGATACGTCAGACTCTGATGGTATGAATCTTGACCTCGGTTTTGATGTCGATGTCGGTGGTACTGATACCGGCCTTAACGCTGGTGGTTTAGCGGTTCGAGATGGCGAAGCAACACCAATAGTTCGTATCAACCCGCGCTATCCACCTGCAGCTGCACGTGATGGTATTCAGGGTTGGGTGCAATTGCGCTTCACGATTGACGAATCCGGCGGTGTAACTGATGTTGAAGTTATTGACTCAGAACCACGTCGTGTATTCGACCAGGAAGCTCGTCGCGCGCTGTTGCGTTGGAAATATAAGCCGAAAGTAGTTGATGGCAAGCCTGTACGTCAGACTGGCCAGACTGTTCAGCTTGATTTCACGTTGGATCAGGAGTAATCGATGATGCACAAAAAACTCACAACATTACTTAGTGCGAGTGTATTGTGTACTGTGATGGCAGTCGCATCTGCGCCTGCTGCTTCACAAGAAATCAATTACAACTTGCCTTCTGCGGAAGCTGTGGAAGCAGCCAAGCAGAGCCGACGTAATCAAACGGTAAGCGAACGAGTTGGTCGTCGATTGATGACTGCACTTGACTTGTACACCGAAGAAGAAGATACAAAAGGCGCTATCGCTATCTTGGAAGAAATTGATCCGAGTAGTGAGTTTGACACCGCTTATTTGAATCGTTTTCTTGGTAACTTGTACGCCGCAGACAACCAAGTTGAGAAAGCTTTTGACCTCGTCAAAAAAGCTGCTGATGCAGACGTTCTCGGCTTTGGTGACCAAGCTCTGGTATTAAAGTTAACCGCCGACCTTGCACTTCAGTCTGAAGAGTATCGTACAGCGTTAACCTATTACGGACGTTGGTTGCAGTTTACGGGTGAAGCTGATCCGGATGTGTTTTTGCGTATTGCCAATGCTTATTATGAGCTGAAGCAATTTGAAAAAATTGTTCGCCCTGCTGATTTAGCTATTGCAGCTTATGAAGCCGAAGGTGAATTCAACAAAAACCCATACGTATTGAAAGTTGCCGCGTATTACGAAACTGAAAACTACCGCGAAGCTATCAAGGTACTTGAAGTCGGTTTGAACAAACTGCCAACTGAGAAAGTTTGGTGGAGTCAGCTTGGTATGTTGTACATGCTGACCGAGCAAATCGATAAGGCCTTGCAGACGTTGGAAATCTCGTACTTGGCAGGTTACATGGATAAGGAAAGCCAGATAAAGGCGCTTATTCAATTGTATGCCAACTCGCAGATTCCTCACAAAGCAGCAACGCTTATGGTGAAACACTTAAATGCGGGCGATATTGAAAAAACCGCACGTAATTATCAAAGTGCCGCCAGTAGTTTTGAGCAAGCTCGTGAATATTCGCAAGCAGCTGCAATGTACGGTCTCTCTGCTGAATTGCAGGAAACTCAAGCAGAAAAAGCTGAATTCTATCGTCGCCAAGGTACTGCGTACCTGCGTGCCGAGGAATACTCAAAAGCAGCCGATTCATTCTTGAGAGCGCTAGACTTAGGCATCGAAGAAAAAGGTCGTGTCTACATGTCGCTTACTGAAGCTTACTTCTATGACAACAACTTCCGCGAAGCGCTGAAGTCGGTTCAAGAAGCTAAGAAATCGAGCGATCAGCGTCGCAACGCAGTTAGCTGGGAACAGTATATTCGCCAAAAAGCGTCTAATCGTGGCGTCTCGCTTTAATTAGCGTCGAACGCAGCACAAATAAAGAAATTGTAAAACCCCGCTTTTTTGCGGGGTTTTTTGTTTTTGGTGAACTATTCTTATTGAAGACACGTTTCTATAGAAAGTGTTAGTCTAGTTAGACAGAACAAACCAAGAGGAAAAAATCATGAAAGCCATGAAAAAATCAGTATCCGTTGCAGTAGGCGCATTGTTGGTAAGTGCAGCGGGCGCAACAGCGTCTGCGTCAGCGAATCCATTTGGCTATGCAGAACTTGCTGGTGGCTATCAACAAGAACAGCAGCAACAACAGGAAATGCGTTGTGGCGCTGATAAAGATAAAGCCAAAATGCAAGAAGAAGGCAAGTGTGGCGAAAAAGCCAAAGAAAAAGCCAAGATGAAAGAAGAAGGCAAGTGCGGCGAGGGCAAATGCGGTGAAGGCAAATGCGGCGGCGACAAAGCTAAAGAAAAAGAAAAGGCAGCTGAAAAAGCTAAAATGAAAGAAGAAGGTAAGTGTGGCGAAGGCAAATGCGGTGAAGGGAAGTGCGGCGCATAGTAGGTCTTGGCTTACGGCGGGAGTTTTTGCAGGACGTATTGCAACAAACGCCCGCCGTTGATTTTTGGGAGCTTGCACCAGAGAACTGGCTTGATCGTGGTTATGAAGCCACGTATCAGCTTGATCGCATTCGTGAACAGTACCCAATCAGTTGTCACGGGTTGTCACTCTCAATTGGCAGCCCTGATCCGCTTGACGAGAAATTTGTTCTTCGGGTTAAGGAGTTTCTTGATCGCTTCAAAATTGAGCGTTATAGCGAACACCTGAGTTATTGCTCGGCAGAGGGGCATCTGTATGACTTGCTACCGATTCCGTTTAGTGAAGAAGCGGCTGATTATGTGGCTGGTCGCGTTCGTCGGGTACAAGAGCTTATTGAACGGCCTTTGGTGCTCGAAAATGTTTCTTACTACACACCCGCAGCGACAGATATCTCCGAATTGGAATTTATTAACCGCGTGTTGGAGAAGTCAGGCTGCGAGTTGCTATTGGATGTGAATAACGTATTCGTTAATAGCGTAAACCATAATTATGACCCGCAGGAATTTATCCGTGGGCTACCAACCGAACGTATCACCTATGGGCATATTGCCGGCCACTTTGAAGAAGCACCGGACTTATTAATCGATACCCATGGCGCCGATATCCGACAGGAAGTTTTCGACTTAATGACGTATGCATATCAACAACACGGTGAATTTCCGATGTTGCTTGAGCGTGATTTTAATGTGCCACCACTCGCGACCTTGTTGCAGGAAGTGGATGCCGTAAAAGCGATAGCTGCCAAGGCTTAAACCCAGTTATGTCTGACTTTAAACGTATTCAACTTCAGTGGGCCGCGTGGCTTCGAGAGCCAGGTTCAGCTGCACCGCCTGAGGCCGAGCAAAGGCGCTTAGCTGTCTATCAGCGTTTGGTTCGCAATAACATCGACGGATTTATTGCCCGGGGCTTTCCGGTGTTGAAGTCGGTGTTAAGCGAGCAATATTGGCAGCTTTTGGTCGACGATTTTATTGCGAAACACCGCGCAAAATCGCCACTGTTTGCGGAGATAGGCACCGAGTTTGTAACGTTTATTGCCAACTATGACGCCTCGTGGCTACCCCCCTTTAGCTATCAGTTGGCGGTGTACGAGAGGATGGAGCTTGATGCGTACCATTATTCCGAGACGTGTCGTGCAGCGCCTGCATCGCGTGCTATCGAGGAACTTACCTGGCGCGTGAATCCATCGTTAACGTGGCATGCATTTGATTATCCGGTGCATACCATCGCGGCCGACAACGTTCCACACGAACCCCTTGAAACGCCAGTTTTTTTAGCGGTATATCGGGTCGATGAAGACGAGGAACGCCACTTCAGTTCACGTGTCAAATTTATGCAACTTAATCCTGTTACAATGTTGCTGGTAGACTATTTACAGCAGCACCCCAGCCAGAGTTTGGCGGAGATAGCAGAAGCATTAGCACAGCAACTGCCACAATTTAATCAGTCGCAGCTCTATCAAGGTCTGGTGAATACGGTTCCGGATTTATACCAAAGAGCTATGTTGTTCCCATCGGCCAATTAAAGTATGATCCGCACCGCAAAATATTAGTCAGTGAGGATGTATTTTATGGCACATGATCAAAACTTCCGTGATGAATCGGGCGTAAAAATGGGCTGGCTTGCGGTAGTTGTATTCGTTGCAGTTCCAGTGTTACCTGCGGTACTCGCATGGTACAAATTCTTTTCAGCGTAAGCTGTTACGTTAAAAAGGCACGTTATGTCACTTCAATTATTGCTGGTTGAGGATAAGCCAGCGACGCGGGATCAACTTGTTCAAGTTATCGAACAAAGCCCGTTTACGATAAGTTGCGCCAATGATGGCCTTGACGGCTTAAATCGTAGTAAAAGCCATCATTTTGATGTGGTGTTGGTTGATCATAAAATGCCCCTAATGGACGGCTTGTCTTTAATAAAAAGCCTGCGCCAAATAGAGCAGTATCAACAAACCCCTATTATTTTGATGACCACACAAGATGCGTCGCAGGTGCAGCCGTTAGCTGACAAAGCGGGCGCGAACTTGTGCCTTCCTAAACCTGTTGATGCAAAACGCTTGCTTGGTTTGTTAACTGATTTAGCGGCAGCTACAGGTGAACCACAACAGACAACTGCCTGAGACATTTAATGCAGATAGCTGACTATATTCGAGCCATACCGGACTACCCGAAGCCGGGTATTATCTTTCGCGATATTACGCCATTATTGGCCGATGGCGCGGCGTTTCGCGAAACCATTGACGTACTTGCTAGGCGGTATCGTGATCAAGATGTTACCAAAATTGTCGGAATTGAAGCGCGCGGTTTTATCTTCGCAACTGCACTGGCGTACGCAATGGGCGTAGGTTTTGTTCCGTTACGCAAACCGGGTAAGTTGCCACGCAAGATAGTGTCGCAAGCTTACGCGTTAGAGTACGGCGAAGACACCCTTGAGCTACACGCAGAAGACATCACTGCAGCTGATCGGATTGTTGTTATCGATGATTTATTAGCAACTGGGGGCACAATTTTGGCTGCTGTCGAGATGCTAAAAAAGCAACAAGCAACCATTATTGAATGCGCTTTCGTGATTACCTTAAACGACTTACCAGGTGCCCGGCGATTAGAACAAGCAGCGATTCCATACTATACCCTGTGCTCTTTTTAAGGTAAGTTAATTGCTTATCTGAAGCGACCGATTAAGAAGATATTGGCAATGAGCTATCAAGTTCTCGCACGCAAGTGGCGACCACGAAATTTTAGTGAGGTAGTGGGGCAGCAGCATGTGCTGAAACCTCTCTTCAACGCGCTGCAAACAGGCCGTTTGCATCATGCGTGGCTACTCACTGGTACCCGTGGTGTTGGTAAAACGACAATCGCGCGTATTCTTGCTAAAAGCCTGAACTGCGAGAAGGGCGTAACGGCGGAACCTTGTGGTCAATGCTCGGCCTGTACAGCCATTGATCAGGGCCGGTTTGTCGACTTGCTGGAAATTGATGCCGCATCGCGCACCAAGGTTGAAGACACGCGCGAGTTGCTTGATAACGTCCAATATGCGCCAACGCAAGGCCGTTATAAAGTCTATCTTATCGATGAAGTTCACATGTTATCCCGGCACAGCTTTAATGCGCTGTTAAAAACGCTGGAAGAGCCACCAGAACATGTGAAGTTTTTGCTTGCCACAACCGATCCTCAGAAATTACCCATCACCGTTTTGTCTCGATGCTTGCAGTTTAATCTGAAGGCTTTGTCACGGGATGAAATTGCAGGGCATTTGCAAAAAGTCTTAGCGGCGGAATCGATTGCGTTTGATGAGGCGGCCGTTCAAGCGATTGCGCGTGCGGCACAGGGCAGTTTGCGCGACGCATTGAGTTTAACTGATCAAGCGATTGCGCAGGGCGATCATGCCGTAACCATGGCTGGCGTTCAGCAAATGCTTGGCAGTGTGCCAAGTTATCAACTGGTTCAGCTGATGCAGCAACTGTTGGCTGGCGATGCTGAAGTGATGCTGCAAACTTTGGATGCTGTTGCGGGTCAGGTACCTGACTTAAGCTTTCTATTACCTGAAATGCAAAATTTAGTGCATGAGTTGGCGTTATTTAAAGCAGTACCTGCGACAGCACAAGCAACGGGCCTTGAGCCTGCTGCGCAGCACTTAGCGCAGCAATTGCCGGCCGAGCTGTTACAGGTTTTCTACGATATTTTGGTGCAGGGCCGCCGTGATCTCAATTACGCCAGTGATGTACGCAGCGGTGTGGAAATGACACTGTTACGCCTCATGGCATTTCGACCTGAGTATCTCGAGGTGGTTGAAGCCCCAGCCGAAATGGTCACTAAAACGAAGACGGTTACAGCCACCGCGCCACCGCCTTCGAATCTAACAGCGCCACAACCAGAGCCTGAACCAGAACCAGAACCTGAACCTGAGCCTGAGCCTGAACAACAGCAACAGCAACAGCCTGAATCTGACGCGGAACCTGAGAGTACGCGACCGAACGACTTGCAAGCATTGCTTGCAACGCGCGACGCGCTGTCGCAAAAAAAAAATCCTGAAGTAGCGGAACAGTCAGCTCCAACTCAAGCGGCGTCAGAACCACCTTCTGAGCCGGAAATGACAGCCCATGAACACGTTGAAGATACCGGGCATCAAGGAGCCCCAGATCAGATTGAAGAACCTGCAGTTCAGCAACCGGAGCATGTGCAGCCACATACGCAACAACTTCCTGAGCTTGAAAACGAAATCACCGCAACCACGAAACGTGCCGCAGAAATAGACCGTTGGGCTGCGATGATCGATGAGCTCGACTTGCATGGGCTGACACGCCAACTTGCCCGCAACAGCGTACTGCAGAAAAATAACGACGCGTATGTTTTGATGGTGCGAAAAAATTGGGCTTACCTGTTGAATGATGGCGCGGTAGGCACCATTAAAGAAGTGATGGCCGCCCAGTTTGATATGACGTTGCAGGATATTTTGGTGGGCGACGCCGCTGCGGCCACTCCGGTTGAGATTCAACAGCGTATCAATGCACATCGGTTGGACATTGCCAAGCAATCCTTAGCAGATGATGAAATTGCGCAGCAGCTTGAACGTACATTTGGAGCGCAGCTTAACGCTGACTCCGTAAAACCTGAATAACTTAAGCGAATAGAGGTAGTTATGTTTAAAGGCGGAATGGGTAACATGATGAAGCAAGCGCAGCAGATGCAAGATCGCATGCAAAAAGCGCAGGCTGAAATCGCAAATTTAGAAGTGACTGGCGAAGCCGGTGCCGGCATGGTGAAAGTAACCATGCTAGGTAATCATAACGTACGACGTGTCAGCATTGATCCGAGCCTGTTCGAAGACGACGATAACGAAATGATTGAAGACTTGGTTGCTGCGGCAATCAATGACGCAGTGCGCCGCGTTGAACAAACCAGCAAAGAGAAAATGGCTGAAGTAACTGGCGGCATGAACTTACCACCAGGTTTCAAGATGCCGTTTTAAGAAAAGGCTCCTGTATGCGTCTTAGTCCTGCGATACAAGAATTGGTCAATGCACTGCGCTTATTGCCTGGTGTGGGACCAAAAAGTGCCCAACGTATGACGTTTCAACTGTTGGAACGTCAGCGTGAAGGTGCTTTGCGCTTGGCACAGGCGCTCACCGAAGCGGTGGAGCGGGTGGGGCATTGCAGTCAATGCCGCACCCTAACTGAAGAAGATGTATGCGCTATTTGTAGCGATGAGAAGCGCCGCACCAGCGGATTGCTGTGCATTGTTGAAACCCCAGCAGATGTGCTGGCGATTGAACAAACAGGCCAGTATCAAGGCAGCTACTTTGTACTCATGGGGCACTTGTCGCCACTTGACGGTATTGGCCCTGAAGATATTGGCTTAGACATACTGGCCAAGCGCTTACAGCAAGAACCGATTGAAGAGATCATTTTAGCAACCAACCCGACGGTTGAAGGCGAAGCGACCGCGCACTTTATTGCTGACCTAGCGCGTGCTCGTCAAATACGCACCTCGCGTATTGCCCATGGGGTGCCTGTTGGCGGCGAACTGGAATATGTCGACCAAGCAACGTTGGGGCATGCATTCAGTGGCCGTAAAACCATGGAGAACAATTAATTAGGTATTAATTGGCTAAATTACGTCAATGGCGCTTGAAAACATCGGTGCCACCCCCATCTTTCTTCTATACCTCATTTAATCACATTCGATTAACCCAGAAATAGTGTAGGAGAGATCACTATGGCGGAAACCCGTCAAGCAGAAACCCATGGTTTTCAAACCGAAGTGAAGCAATTGCTTCATCTGATGATTCATTCACTTTATTCAAATAAAGAAATCTTTCTGCGCGAGCTTGTATCAAACGCATCGGATGCCGCTGACAAGTTACGTTTTAAAGCGTTAAGCGATAGCAGCTTGTTAGCTGATGATGCCGAACTGGCAGTTCGCGTGAGTGTTGATAAAGCCGCTAATACCATTACCATCAGTGACAACGGTATTGGTATGACCCGCGATGAAGTAATGACCAACCTTGGTACCATCGCAAAATCAGGTACCGCCGACTTCTTTAGCCAGCTTTCTGGCGACCAAGCAAAAGACAGCCGTTTAATCGGTCAGTTTGGTGTTGGTTTTTATTCGTCATTTATTGTTGCGGACAGCGTCACCGTACGTACTCGGGCAGCAGGCTCTGATAAAGGCGTAGAATGGTCTTCACGCGGTGAAGGCGAGTACGATTTGCGCGAAATCGATAAGGCCAAGCGCGGTACTGATATTATTTTGCATGTGCGCGAAGACGCCAACGAGTACCTCGACGAATTTCGTTTGAAGAGCATCATTACCAAATACTCTGACCATTTGAGCATTCCAGTACAAATGCCGAAGCGTGATGAAGACGGCAAGCAAGATGGCTGGGAAGCGGTTAACTCCGGCCAGGCTTTGTGGACGCGCGAGAAGGCGGATATTTCCGACGAAGACTACAAAGAATTCTATAAAACCATCGCCCATGACTTTGACGACCCACTGCTGTGGAGCCATAACAAAGTGGAAGGCACTTCGGAATACACCAGCTTGTTGTATATTCCTAAGCGCGCACCGTGGGATCTTTGGAACCGTGACACACAGCACGGCATTAAGCTATACGTGAAGCGCGTGTTCATTATGGATGACGCCAAGCAGCTGATGCCAACCTACCTGCGTTTTGTGCGTGGTTTGATGGACTCGGCAGACTTGCCACTGAACGTGTCGCGCGAAATTTTGCAAGACAACAAGATAACCCGTTCAATGCGCAACGGTAGCACGAAGAAAATCCTGAGCATGTTGAGCAAGCTGGCGAAAGACGATGCCGAGAAATATCAAGAGTTTTGGAATACCTTTGGTGCGGTATTAAAAGAAGGCCCGGCCGAAGACCATGCGAACCAAGAAACTATCGCTGGCTTATTGCGGTTTGCATCAACGCATGAAGACACCAGCGAGGCGAAAGTTAGCCTTGATGCGTACCTTGAACGGATGTCGGATAAACAGGACAAAATTTACTACATTGTTGCTGACAGCTATGAAGCTGCCCGTGACAACCCAGCGTTAGAGATATTCCGTAAGAAGGGTATTGAGGTTCTGCTGTTGTCAGAGCGCATTGACGAATGGCTCATGAGTCATTTAACCGAGTATAAAGAGAAGCCATTCCAGTCTGTAACACGTGGCGATCTTGATCTTGGCGACTTAGAAGACGAGGCCACCAAGAAACAGCATGAAGAAGCTGAAAAAGCCTTTGAGAAGCAATTGGAACGCTTTGAAAAAGCACTTGGCGATAAAGTTAAATCGGTGCGCGTCACCCATCGATTAACTGATTCACCAGCGTGTATTGTCACAGATGACAACGACATGAGTACTCAAATGGCCAAGCTAATGGAAGCGGCAGGCCAAAAAGTGCCGGAAACCAAGTATATTTTTGAGATTAATCCAGAGCATACTTTGGTACAACGCATTGCAGGGCTTGATGACGATGCGCGTTTCGGCGAATGGGTGCATGTGCTGTTTGATCAAGCAACCCTGGCGGAGCGTGGCAGTTTGAAAGACCCAGCGCAGTTTGTGGCACGGTTGAACAAACTGATGTTAGAGCTTACCCAAGGCTAAATGCTGCGGAAACTTCCAAATTGCGGAAAATAGCAGCAAATAAGCTAATATCGAGCATTGTCCGACCAAAGTCGGCAATGCTCGGACTTGTAAAGCCTGTTGCTGCAAGGTAAAGTTCGACCTTAACTTTTCCGCATTAAACACATTAAGTAAGAAGAGGTTGTTCATGCGCATTATCCTGTTGGGCGCTCCGGGCGCAGGGAAAGGTACGCAAGCGCAGTTTTTGATGAAAACCTTTGGGATTCCGCAAATCTCAACGGGTGACATGCTGCGCGCTGCAATTAAACAAGGTACCGACTTAGGTAAACAAGCCAAAGCCGTGATGGATGCAGGTAAACTGGTGTCGGATGACATCATGATTGGCTTGGTGAAAGAGCGTGTGGCACAGCCGGACTGTCAAAACGGCTTTTTGCTTGATGGTTTTCCACGTACTATCCCGCAGGCTGACGGCATGCATGCTGCAGGCATTGATGTAGACGTGGTATTGGAATTTGATGTGCCAGACGAAGTTATCGTTGAGCGCATGGCGGGCCGTCGGGTACACCCTGGTTCAGGCCGCGTGTATCACGTTTCCTACAACCCCCCTAAGGTTGCAGGGAAAGACGATGAAACTGGCGATGATTTGGTCATTCGTGATGATGACAAAGAAACAACCGTGCGTAAGCGCCTGTCAATTTATCATGAACAAACCGAGCCTTTGGTGGCATATTATCGTAAACTAGCTGAACAAGGTCAGGTTAAGTTCCACAAAGTTGATGGAACCGGTGACGTTGAAGATATCAGTAACGAACTTGGTCGTTTACTGAAGTAACCTTCAGCGCACGAAAGCAGAATTCGAAAGCCCACCTTGTGTGGGCTTTTTTGTAGCCAATTTCATGTCATATAAGAACAAGGAAATCAGTCATGGACATCAATCTGCCAATTAGCATGTTGTATGCAGGATTACTTACCCTGTTATATTTTGTCTTATCAGTGAATATTATTCGCTTACGCTGGCGGGATCGCGTGGGCCTTGGCACTGGCGATTCACATGATTTAAAAGTTGCAGTGCGCATTCACGGTAATTTTGCAGAATATGTGCCGTTATCGTTATTGTTATTGGTCGTAATGGAACTGCAGGGTGCTTCAGTGGGCTTATTGTACGGTTTAGGCGCCACGTTATTTGTAGCGCGTATTTGTCATGCTTTGGGTTTAACCATGTCAGTTGGGCCATCGTGGGCGCGCACCGTTGGCGTACTGGGTACCTTTAGTGTGTTGTTATTGCAGGCCGGGTACCTGATTGGCGCCTTTATTGGTGGTGCTTTATGAGTTTACTAGCCGGCGTACATCGCTTTGGTGCTATAGGTAAACCGCCATTGCTGTTATTGCACAGTTCGCAAAGTAACAGCGGTCAATGGCGCGGCCTCATTCAACAGCTGGGTGCGCAGTTCGACATCTTGGCGATTGACTTGTTGGGCTATGGCAAAGCGCCGGCTACGGATGATATTGAAGCAGAAGCGTTTCGCTTCGCCGATGAATTACCCCGCGTACTGGAAGCGATTGCGGCAGCGCAGTGGCAACAGCCTATTACGCTGGTTGGGCATTCATACGGCGGTGCTTTGGCATTAAAACTTGCGCTGGAGCAACCGGTACCGGTACGTGAACTGGTGGTGTTTGAGCCGGTGGCATTTCATGTGCTGGAAGCCAACGAACCCGCACGCGCCGAGATAGAGCGAATCGCCGCACAGATGTACCAAGAAGATGCGGAAGCTGCGACACGCGGGTTTGTTGATTATTGGAATCAGCCGGGCTTTTTTGATGCGCTTCCGGAGCGAATTCGTGCCGGTATGACCGCTCAGGCAGCTAAAGTAACGCGAGATTTCGCCGCCCTTATGGGCGAGCCGCACAAATTATCGGATTATCGCAATGTGACTGTGCCGGTATTATTGCTGCAAGGCAAACACACGCAAGAGAGTGCCCGTTGTGTTGCACATCATCTATTGCAAGTTCTGCCTGATGCACAGTCGGAAACGCTCGACTGCGGGCATATGGGGCCAGTCACACATCCGCAGTTGGTGAACCCAGCGATTGTTGATTTTGTCACCCGTCATCGCGACGCTGAGTGTCTGGTTTAATCCCAAACGTTTAGGTTATAACGAGCATGAATGAGTTCGCGTTGCTTCGCCAGAATCCTAATCTTATCTATTTCGATAGCGCGGCGACCTGTCAGGTTCCGGATGCGGTGTTGCAAGCCCACACAGCTTATTACCAAAAGCATCATGCCAATGTGCATCGTGCCAGCCATCAGCTTGGGCGAGCGGCGACTACAGCGCTTGAGCAAGCACGCAACGAACTTGCTGCATTTATTGGTGCTGATGCTGAAAATGTCACCTTGCAGGCATCAACGACTGCCGCTTTAAATGGTCTTGCGCAGCAACTTCCCATTGCCTGGCAAGCGGGCGATGAAATTGTATTAAGCGCCGCGGAGCACCATGCAAACATTTTGCCGTGGCAACGCCTCGCGCAGCTTCATGATTTAAAACTGAGATACATTCCAATTGATCGGCAAACCGGTGAACTTGGTGCATGGCAACATCTGTTAAATGCACGCACCCGGCTTGTTAGTGTTACTGCCGCCAGCAACGTAACAGGCGCGATATTCGATATTCAGCCGCTGTTACAAGCTGCCCGCGAGCAGGGTGCCATAACCATTGTTGATGCGGCTCAAATTGCGGCGCACATAGACATCAATATGGCCAACTGGTGCTGCGATGCGCTCATTTTCAGCGCGCACAAAGTGTATGGGCTGAACGGCTGTGCGGTAACCTATTTAGCGCCTCAGTTATGGTCAGCCATGGCACCCTTTCAGGTAGGCGGCGGTATTGTGCAGCAGGTTACCGAAACCACTGCAAAATGGATTGATACCATCCATAAATTTGAAGCTGGCAGCCCTAATACTGGCGCTGCAGTGGCCGCTGCTGCAGCGGTTAATTGGCTGCAACAACAGCAACCGCATGCACACCTCAAACAATTGCGAGCCCAGTTGGTGCAGCAGTTGCACGCACGCGATTGGTTGAACGTGTTGCCAGGCGGTGCTGCTCACACGCCAACTGTGGCGTTTTACAGCGATGACTTTCAAGCCTACGACATTGCCGCATGGCTTGATCAACATAATATAGCGGTGCGGGCTGGCCATCATTGTGCGCAAGTTTTATTGCAACATTGGCAGGTACCAGCGGTCGTCAGAGTGTCATTAGGGGCGTATAATACCGCCGACCAAATTAACCGTTTCATAGAAACCCTGGATGCTGGTTGGGCCTTATTCGGCTCAGACTAGGAGTAGCAAACGTGCAACAACCAAATCATTGGTGGGTTGAGTCGATTAAGTTAGGCCGCCTCACTGGGCCTATTTTGATTGCGCAATTAACGCAAATGCTGATGAGCGTGGTCGATACGCTCATGGCTGGCCGTGTCAGTGCCACAGATCTGGCAGCGGTGTCGGTCGGGGGCAGCATTTGGGTACCGTCAACATTATTAATTTTAGGCTTAGCGCTCGCGTTGGCACCGATTATTTCGCATTTTGATGGTGCTGGTAAGCAACACAAAGTGGGCAATATGGTGCAGCAGGGCATCTACGCGGCGTTGGCTGGCGGGGTGTTGTGCTTAGCGGTTATTATGTGCGCACCACTCATACTCAACGCCATGACCGTTGAAGAAGAATTCCGTCGGGTTACATTAGACTACTTGTACTTTGTCAGTTTTGGCATTCCCGCATTGGTACTGTACATGGTGCTACGTAATTTCTGCGAGGGCTTATCGCATACCATCCCTTCGTTGGTTATTGGCGTGCTCGGTTTAATCGTGAATATCCCAGTTAACTACATCTTTATTTATGGTGAGTTTGGTATGCCGGCGCTCGGCGGTGCTGGGTGTGGATTGGCGACAGCCATTGTGCTGTGGGTAATGGCTCTGGGCATGTTGGTGTACGTGTCGGTGGTGGAACGGTTTAAAAAACTGCAGGTGTTCAAGCAGTTTCATGCACCGAACTGGGACGACATTTGGTACATTTTGCGGTTGGGCTTCCCAATTGCCACGTCGATGTTCTTCGAGGTGAGCCTGTTTGCGGCTGCTGCCCTGGTGATTGCACCGCTTGGCGCTACGGTTGTGGCCAGCCATCAAATTGCCCTCAATATCTCCTCATTGGTCTACATGGTGCCACTGAGTTTATCCATGGCGGTTACCTTACGCGTTGGCTTTGCGTTAGGGGCAGGGAACCCTGCTAACGCCATGTTGAGTCATAAATTAGCAACGCTTTACGGTATGAGCTTTGCGGCTGTGAACGGACTGATCATGTACCTTGCCGGCGCATGGCTGGCGGGGCTTTATACGGAAGATCAGGCGGTCATTCAGCTATCTGCCACGTTAATGGGGCTGGCAGCTATATTTACGTTGTCGGATACTTTCCAGGCCATTGCTATCGGTACGTTGCGTGGCTACAAAGACACCAAAGTGGTGATGTTTATTACCTTTGTGTCGTATTGGCCGTTTGGCTTAACATTGGGTATTATTTTGTCATTAACCGACTGGATAGTGCCGGCAATGGGCGCCGCGGGTATGTGGATTGGCTTTATTATTGGCCTAAGTAGTGCGGCTGTATTGTTAAGCTGGCGACTGCTGATAGTCAGCCGCCGTTACAAGCGCGATCATAGTGCACGCTTTGAGCAGGCAGCGGCTCAGGACTGATGCCGCTGTTGCAGTACTGCAAGCACATCGTTAACGGACAAGTCACGCGCGGCCAGCACTACCAGCAAATGGTAGAGCAAGTCGGCACTTTCATTGAGTAACTCGTCGTTGTCGCCCGCGGTTGCGGCGAGTGCCACTTCAACACCTTCTTCCCCAACTTTTTGCGCGGCGCGTTTAATGCCTTGGGCAAATAACGATGCGGTATAGCTGCTGTCAGCCGTCGCACCTTTGCGCGACTCAATGGTATCCATAAGCTTTTGCAACATTGGCAATGCGGCCGCGTCGCTAAAACAGCTGCGTGTGCCCAAATGGCAGGTAGGGCCTTGCGGTAACGCGAGTAGCAACAGGCTGTCTTGGTCGCAGTCTGTGTGCACACTGAGCAGCTGCAGGGTGTGGCCTGAGCTTTCCCCTTTGGTCCACAAGCGTTGTTTACTGCGGCTGAAAAACGTCACGTGCTGCGTTTCGAGTGTTTTCGTTAATGCGGCAGCATCCATATAGCCTTGCATGAGTACTTCGCCACTTAAACCGTGCTGCACAATTGCCGGCAGCAACCCTTCGCCTTTGGCAAAGTCGACTTGATTGGTATTGGCTTGAGTAATAAGCATAACTCTTTCCCTTGCTTACGCCGGTCGCACTGCGATGCCCGCGTCGATTAATGACTGTTTGAGGGTACTGATTTGAATCAACCCTTTATGAAACACGGAAGCGGCTAACGCACCGTCTACGTTGGCTTGATTAAACACGTCGTGAAAGTGCTCGATGCTACCCGCACCGCCGGAAGCGATCAACGGCACCGGACAATCAGCGCGCAAGCTGAGCAGTTGCGGAATATCATAACCTTTGCGCACGCCGTCTTGGTTCATGCAGTTCAGTACAATCTCGCCAGCGCCCCGCGCTACAACTTCACGCAACCATGCACGGGTTTGCCAGTTGGTTTTTTGTGTGCGGGTTTCGTCGCCTGTAAATTGGTACACGTCATAGGTATCGGTTTGCTCGTTGTAGAAGCTATCAATACCAATCACAATACATTGCTGACCGAATTCGTCGACCAAGGTGTTGATCAATTCAGGATCACGCAGCGCCGGTGAATTGATGGAAATTTTATCGGCACCCATGGCCAGTATTTCCTGGGCATGTGCAATGGAGCTAATACCACCAGCAACCGTGAATGGAATATCAATCACGCGAGCAATACGCTCAACCCAAGACTTATCAACCACCCGTGCATCCGACGAGGCGGTGATATCGTAGAACACTAATTCGTCGGCACCCGCTTGGGCATATTGCTCGGCTAAGGGCTCAATGGCACCAATCACTTCATGGTTGCGAAATTGAACGCCTTTTACCACCTCACCGTTACGAACATCCAAGCAGGGGATTATGCGTTTGGCCAGCATGCAAGCGCCTCCTCAAGAGTAAATTGTCCGGTCAGCAAGGCTTTGCCTAAAATAGCGGCGTCGCAATGAATGGCCTGTAATGCGGTTAAGTCAGCCAGGCCAGCAACACCGCCCGATGCCTGGATAACCAACTGCGGGTACTGCTGCTTAAGGTGGCGGTATAAATCCACATTGGTGCCGCTGAGCATACCGTCGCGGCTAATATCGGTGCACAACACATGCCGTAGCCCATAGGGCAGAAAATCTTCAATCATTTGATTGAGGGTTAAATCAGAAGTTTGTTGCCACCCGTGGGTTGCCACATAGGCCGTGCCGCCGGCGTCAATATTTACATCAAGTGCCAACACGATGGCATCAGACCCGAACTCTTGTAGCCACTGTTGCACCAAATGTGGGCTGCGTACTGCGATGGAACCAATCACTGCGCGTTGTACGCCAGCCGCAAATAGCCGGTCAAGATCGTCGCGGGTACGAATTCCGCCACCAATCTGCACGTTCATGGTGGTTGCGGCGGTAATTTCTTCTATAAGGGCAAGCTGCCGTTTTGCAGGGTCACGTGCGCCATCAAGATCAACCAAGTGCAGCCATTGCGCACCAGCCTGCTGATAGGCGGCGACCAATGCCAATGGATTGCGGGCAAAGGTCGTTTGGCGCGCAAAGTCACCCTGTTGTAAGCGAACTACCTCACCATTAATTAAATCAAGCGCGGGTATTAGCATCAGTTAACTCCAAGAAATTCTTTAATAATTTGCTGCCAGCGCTCCCTGAGCGCTCCGGATGAAATTGGGCACCAAAATAATTACGGTGGCGGATCATCGCAGCAAAAGGTTGGCCATAATCACAGGTTGCGATAGTTGCCGCATCCGGTGCTACTGCATAACTATGGACAAAATAAAACCACTCAGGTTGCGCAAGGCCATGCAATAACGGGTTATCGCCAACCGCCGTTACGGTATTCCAGCCCATGTGTGGCAGCGGTTGCTGCTGTGCTTGCATGCGCAGAGTTTGAGCGGGAATTACGCCTAAACAATCCACGTTACCTTCAGCGGACCAGGTGGTGAGCAGTTGCATACCTAAACAGATACCCAGCACCGGTTGTTGTAACTGCTGCAGGGTGTCTACAAGCTCTAAGCGCTGCAAATTACGCATGGCGGCCTGAGCCGTACCCACACCGGGTAAAATAACCCGGTCGGCGGCTTGAATGCGTGCGACATCAGCCGTTACTTCAGGCTTTATACCCAAGCGCTCGCAGGCAAAGCGCACCGAACTTAAATTGGCGCAGGCTGTGTCAACAATCACCAACTGCTTACTACTCATGCCAACATACCTTTGCTTGACGGTAATTCGTTGCTACCACTGCGTGCAATGGCTTGACGTAATGCGCGGCCGAACACTTTAAACAAGCTTTCTACTTGGTGATGGGCATTGCCTTCAGTGGTGCTTACGTGCAGCGAAATAGCCATGGCGTCACTGATAGAACGGAAAAAGTGCCCAACCATTTCGGTTGAAAGTTCACCGACGGTGTCGCGGCTAAAGTCCGCTGCAAATTGCAGGTACGGGCGACCCGATAAATCAATCAGGCACTCGGCACGGCATTCATCCATTGGCAGGGCAAAACCAAAACGGCCAATGCCACGTTTGTCACCTAATGCTTGGCGCAGCGCTTGTCCAAAGGCTAAGGCGGTGTCTTCTACCGTGTGGTGTTCATCTATGTGCAAATCGCCTTTCACTTTAAGCTGCAGTGAAAAACCACCGTGGGTGGCTATCTGTTCCAGCATGTGGTCAAAAAAGCCAATACCGGTGCTAATGTCGATTGGTTGCGCTGCATCTAAATCAACCGCAACGCGAATGTCGGTTTCACGGGTCGTGCGCTGCACAGTCGCTTGCCGTGGCTGTTTTAGCAGTGCGTGACCAATCGCTTGCCAACCATTGCTGGTGCGGTCATAGCGGATGCTACGAATGCCCATGTTTTCGGCCAGTTGTAGATCAGTCTCGCGGTCGCCAATAACGTATGAATCCGTAAAGTCGACTTTGCCTTGCACCAGGTAGTCGCGCACCAGGCCCAGTTTCGGCTTACGGCAACTGCAGTTGTCCTGGTCGAAGTGTGGGCAAATAAGTACGTCGTCAAAGCGGATGCCTTGCGAGCTGAATATGTCCATCATCAAGCTATGGGGTGCATCAAAATCCGCTTGCGGAAAGCTATCCGTGCCCAAGCCATCTTGGTTCGACACCATCACCAGACGGTAGCCTTTGCTTTGCAACGCCAACAGTGTGGGAATCACGTCTGGCTCAAATACCAGCTTATCGACACTGTCGAGTTGCTTATCAATCGCCGGTTCTTCTACTAAGGTACCGTCACGGTCGATAAATAAAATTTTCTGAGCATTTGCAGAGCTCATGGTAATACCTCCAATAACTGGTTCATCTCGTCGGCGCTGCCGATACTCATGCGTACTGTGTTGTCCAGGCCGCGTTGGGCGGATTGATTTCGGATCAGTACACCGGCGGCACTGCATTGGCTAACCAGCTCGCTTGCATCAGGCACGCTCACCAGCACGAAATTGGTGCAACTTGGCCAAACCTTTAATGCCCACGGCTTGGCGGTCACCTGTTTGATAAACGCATCGCGCAGGCTCACGGTATCAGCTAGCAGCTGTTGCATGGCCGAAATACCAGCGCCAGTTAGCGCACGCTCGGCAATGTCCAAACAAGGCTGCGGCATGGGATAGGGCGCAATAACTTTGCGTAACACGTCTATCACATCGGTATTGGCTAACGCGAAGCCACAGCGAATAGCGGCCAGGCCAAATGCCTTAGACAACGTTCGCAACACCACCAGTTGTGGGTAGGTGTTTAACCAACTGGCAATGGTGTTCAGTTGCTGCACGCCACTGGCCGCGGCAAACTCAATGTAAGCCTCATCCAGCACTACCAGCGCTTGCTCACCGACCAGCTCGAGCAGTTGTTCAACGTCGGCTAAATTAAGGTGATTACCAACTGGATTTGAAGGGTTACACACGAACACCAGTTTGACACTATTACCGGCGGCCGTCAGTTCTTTACCCATGCCTTCAAGGTCAAGTTGCAGTGACGTGTCTTGCGCGTTACGCAGGGGCACATCAATCACGCCTGCCCCGTGGGTTTGTGCGCTAATCGCGTACATGCCGTAAGTTGGCGTGGTGATCATAATGCTGTCTTGCCCCGGCTCACAAAAGCTGCGAATCAACAGGTCAATGGCTTCGTCACTGCCCCGGCAACTCAGCACTTGCTGGGTTTGCACGCCAGCGTAATCCGCATAGGCACCATTGAGCCGATCGCTTTGAAAGCTTGGGTATCGGTTTAGCTGCTGCTGGTCGGCAGCCAAGCTAGGCGTTGCCGGAGCTTCGTTGGCATTCAGCCATACCGCGCCGCCACTCATGCTGCGTCGCGCTGAGGCATAAGGGGTTAACTGCGCCAAGTGTGTGCGCTGCAATTGGGTAGCTAAGCTCATGGCTTGTCCTCCAGGCGGATGCTAACGGCGCGCGCATGGGCTCGCAAACCCTCGGTTTCGGCAAGGGTCATAATTGCCGAGCTCAAGCCGCTTAGGCCAGCTTTTGAAACTTTTTGGGTGGTATAGCGCCGATAAAAATCGAGTAAGCCCAAACTGCTGTAATTGCGCGCGAAACCATAGGTTGGCAACACGTGATTGGTGCCAGTTGCATAGTCACCGCCAGATTCTGGGGTGTAGTGCCCAATAAAGATAGACCCCGCTTGCGTTACTTGCGCCAAATAGTCGTCGGCATTATCAAGTTGCAACGACAAATGCTCAGGAGCATAGCGCTCGCTAATGGTGCAGGCTTGTTCCAACGATTCGGTTTGAATCAATGCGCTTTCAGTGAGTGCCTTGCGCGCTGTAGCAGCGCGTGGCAGCACCTCTAACTGGCGGGCAATAGCCGCCTGAGTGGCTTCAATCAGGGTTGCACTTGGGCTGAGCAATAGCACTTGTGAATCGGCACCGTGTTCCGCTTGTGACAGCAAGTCTGCAGCAACAAATTCAGGGTTGGCCGAATCATCAGCTATCACCAAGAGTTCAGAAGGGCCGGCTGGCATATCAATTGCTGGCCCACCGTTACGTTGCGCCATTTGTTGTTTTGCCGCAGTAACGTAGCTGTTGCCCGGGCCAAAAATTTTGGCGACGGGTGCGATGGACTCTGTACCTACCGCTAGCGCCGCAATAGCTTGCGCGCCACCACAGCGATACACCTCAGTGATGCCACATTTTTGTGCGACATACATCAGGGCAGGGCTAAGTTCACCGTCTTTATCTGGCGGGCTAACCAACACCCGGCGCGGGTTGTTCGCGATTTGCGCGGGTACGCCAAGCATCAGTGCGGTGGATGGTAATACCGCGCTGCCACCTGGAATGTACAAGCCAACTGACTGCAAGGCCTGAAAGCGCTGGCTACAGACCACACCCGGATAAGTTTCTACGCTGATATCACTGGGCTGTTGTTGTTGGTGAAAAGTGTTGATGGTTTGGTATGCGGTATCAATGGCTTGTTTAACTGCAGGCTCAAGCAATTCAGCACGACGCGCAATGTCGGCTTCACTGTAACGAAGCTGCATGAGCGTGTCGCAGTCAAATTGACGGGTGTAGCGCAACACCGCCGCATCGCCATCGGCTGCAACAGCATCAATGATGGCTGCCACTTGTTGCTGCAATTCACGTGACTGTGACTGCGTTGGTCGCGCTAAAACCTGCGCTTGCTCGGCGGCCGATAATTGTGACCATTGTAAGATCTGCATGACTTACCCCATCATTTTTTCAATTGGTAGCACCAGAATTGAGCTGCAACCAATTTCTTTTAATTGTTCCATAGTTTCCCAAAATAGCTTCTCGGTACTTACCACGTGCACAGCCACCAGCTCGTCGGTGTGGCTAAGCGGAAGTATGGTCGGGCGTTCGGCGCCTGGTAGCAACTCAACCACTTGCTCAAGAGCAGCAACCGGGGCGTGCAGCATGATGTATTTGCTCTCACGCGCCATTTGCACACCATCAATACGTGGCAATAGCTGATCAACGATCGCTTGCTTTGCTGCCGACAATGGCTCAGGGCGTTGAATTAACTGTGCTTGCGAGCGGAATATCACTTCTTTTTCCACCAAACCATTGGCTTCTAGCGTGGCACCCGTCGAGACCAAGTCGCAGACTGCATCGGCCAAGCCGGCACGCGGCGCAACTTCGACACTGCCGGTTAAAATAGCGTTGCTAGCCGATACGCCTTGCTGTTGCAGGTAGTTTTGCAATAGGTACGGGTAGGTGGTGGCAATGCGTTTGCCTTCTAAATCTTTTACGCCGTTGTAGTTTTCTTCTTTCGGTATGGCAAGCGATAAGCGGCACTGGCCAAAATCGAGCGCGCGTAAACGCTGCACAGTACTGGCCAACTTAGTCGCCTGACGTTCAAGGCGAACTTCTTCTAAAACGTTTTCGCCAACCAAACCCAGATCAACCACGCCGTCCATAACTAGGCCGGGGATGTCATCGTCACGTACCCGCAGCAAGTCAACCGGTTGGTTGCTGCTGTGCGCTAACAAACGCGCTTCGTGCAGACTGAATTTAAAGCCACAGGCTTGCAGCAGTGCAATCGACTCTTTACTCAAACGTCCAGATTTTTGAATGGCGATGGTTAATCGCTGTGAACTTTTATCTACAACCATAATTTGCTCCTAATAAAAAACCCCGCGAAGGAGTGCCTTGCGGGGTTTTTTAATTGATTCGGTGAAGGCAGCCCCAAAATAATGAGTTAGCCTTCAGCTCTAAGGCTGGGCTAACGAGAGTTCATATGATGATGGTGGTGCCAGTTGTTTAGCATGAATCTGTACTCGTTGTTCGTGCGCCGTTCAAATGATGGAGTGATTGTATAGAAAATGGAGTCGCGAATAAAGCCTGTTTGCAAGGTTTGCGGTGATTTGTTGTATCAAGTTGTATATTGGGTGGGTTAATCGTTATTCGTTAATGGTTATTCGTGAGATACAAAACCAACAACGCGTAACGATTAACGAATAACGAGTAACGGGTTTCTATGATAAAGTTACTGCATCACTTATTCTAAAAACAATTCATGTCCAAAGTTACCTCACAATTTCAAGCGGATGGCGTGCTGGCGCGTACTTTGCACGGGTTTCGACCGCGCGCATCGCAAAGCGAAATGGCGGCCGCGGTAGAGCGTACGCTAATCAAGAAATCGCAACTTGTGGTTGAGGCGGAAACTGGAACCGGCAAAACCTTTGCCTACTTGGTTCCGGTGCTGCTAAGTGATGGCAAGGCCATTATTTCAACAGGCACAAAAGCGCTGCAAGAACAGTTGTATCACCGTGACTTACCAGCGCTGCGCGATGCTCTGGCACCGCGTAAAATGGTGGCTTTACTGAAAGGCCGCGCCAATTATTTGTGCCTGCACCGAATGAATCAAGCGGTAGCGCACAGTGGTGAACTGAATAAAGAACAGCAAAGTCAGTTGGTCGAAGTAAGAAAATGGGCGCAGCGAACAGAAGACGGTGATGTCGGTGCTATCAATATTTTACAAGAAGACGCCGCCATTCTGCCCTCGGTAACCAGTACTGTGGACAATTGCCTGGGGCGCGACTGTCCGGATTACGATGATTGTTACCTTGTCAAAGCGCGCAAGCGCGCGATGGATGCTGACTTGGTGGTGGTAAACCATCACTTGTTTTTCGCCGATATGGCGCTTAAAGACGTCGGTTTTGGTGAGCTGGTGCCACAGTCTGATGCGGTGGTGTTTGATGAAGCGCATCAGCTGCCGGACATTGCCAGTCAATATTTTGGCGAAGCCGTATCAAGCCGTCAGTTGCAAGAGCTGGCGCACGAACTTAAAGTTTTGTATTTAACTGAATTAAAAGACCTGAAACAGTTGGACAAGGCCGCCGACAAGTTATTGGGTAGCTTGAAAGACTGGCGCTTGGTGTTTCCGCATGACGCCATGCGCGGCAATTGGCGGCAGTTTTCGCAGCAAGAGTCAGTGCGTATGGCCGCACACATGGTGGCCGAGCATTTAGGCTTTTTGCGTGACGTGTGTAAAAACGCACTAGGGCGCAGCCAGGATTTAGACAATGCCTACGAGCGCTGCGTGCAATTTCTGCACAAATGGGACCAATTGCAAGCGGTTGATCGCACCGGCTTCAGTTTCTGGTTTGAAACCACAGTGCGGCAAGTAACGCTGCACCAAACGCCGTTGAGTGTAGCGGACAAGTTTGG
This sequence comes from Pseudidiomarina sp., assembly GCF_048267825.1. Taxonomy (NCBI): domain Bacteria; kingdom Pseudomonadati; phylum Pseudomonadota; class Gammaproteobacteria; order Alteromonadales; family Idiomarinaceae; genus Pseudidiomarina; species Pseudidiomarina sp. The sequence continues at coordinate 464,679 of NZ_JBLWWR010000001.1, read as the reverse complement.
CGGTTATCTTGAGCGCAGTGACATGGCATGGATATTCACTTCTGCAACCTTGGCAGTGGGCGAAGATTTTAGTCATTTTACCAATCAGCTGGGTATTAATCAGGCTGAAACACTGTGTTTATCAAGCCCATTCAATTTCGCTGAGCAAGCGCTATTGTGCTTGCCGCGCTATTTGCCACAGCCGCATGAGCGTGAAATGCCCAAAGCGCTGCTGCAGGTGGTTGAGCAGGTGCTGGACCATAATCATACCGGCGGCACCTTTGTATTGTTTACCAGTCATCGCATGCTGCAAATCATCGCCAAACAGCTCGAAGAGCGCACCGACCGGCCATTGTTGGTGCAAGGCAGCACCAGCAAACGCGAACTGCTGCAGCAGTTTATCGCTGCCGGTAACGGTATTTTGCTTGGCACATCATCGTTTTGGGAAGGCGTTGATGTACGCGGTGACGCGCTACGTTGCGTGATTATCGACAAGTTACCGTTCGCGAGCCCAGACGATCCGCTGTTGCAAGCGCGCGTGGAAGATTGCCGATTACGTGGAGTTGACCCTTTTGCTCAGGTACAATTGCCGCAAGCCATTATTGCTCTCAAGCAAGGCGCTGGGCGATTAATACGTGATGCCGATGACCGTGGGGTGTTGATTGTTTGCGATCAACGTTTAGTGACCAAGCCTTACGGTGGTGTGTTTCTGCAAAGCTTACCCGCCATGCGCCGTACACGCGATTTAGCCGTTGCGCTTGAGTTTTTAGATACCTTGGAGAAATCAGAGTGAGTTTGAATGCGGTATTAGCGTTAGATACGTCAACCGAACAATGTTCTGTCGCGTTAAAAGTAGGGGAGCGCGTGGTGACGCGTGCCGCCATTACGCCACGGGAACATTCGCAACGCATTTTAGCTTTTGTGCAAGAGGTTCTTGCCGAGCAACAGATTGAATTAAGCGCGGTGGACGCGCTAGTAGTCGGCCATGGGCCGGGCAGCTTTACTGGGGTGCGCATTGGCGTGTCCGTGGCGCAAGGGTTGGCATTTAGCCAAAACCTGCCGGTTATTCCAGTCAGTACGCTAACAGCATTGGCACAGCAAGCGATTCGTTTGCATGGCTCTGAACACATTATCAGCGCAATTGATGCACGCATGCAGGAAATTTATGTTGCGCCGTTTATCAATAAAAACGGCTATGCACAGCAAGTAGCCACAGAACAAATGGCACCGCTTGAAGACATCACATTACAACCATGGTGGGCAGAAATTGCCGATCAGATCACCATTCATGGTGCTGGAACGGGATGGACAAGCTATGCCGAGCAGCTCAACCCAACTGGGGCCGTGGCAGTATTAGACGATATAACCTTGCCACTAGCCGAAGACATGCTGCAGTGGGCATTACAGCACGGTAAAACGGTGCAAGCAGCAGATCTTCAGCCCCTGTATGTACGTAATGAAGTGGCATGGAAAAAATTACCGGGCCGTTAAATTCTTGGTTAATTTTCTTGAACTTAATACGCAAATTTCGGCTCCAAGTACTACTATATAAAACGAATATAATGGTTCGTTGGGGTTTAGCAGTGAGGTACTCAGTATGAAATTGTGGATAGCACTAATAGCGTCACTTGTATTGACAGCATGTTCTGCGGTTCCGGATGCATTGCAAGTGGCTAACGAAGATGAACTTGTCAGTTACAATGCGGCGCTAGAACAACCTCAAAGCGTGGTGGGTAAAACCGCACGGTGGGGCGGCGTCATTGCAGATGTGCAGAACTCTGATAATGGCACCGTTATTGAGGTGGTTAATTTTGAGCTGCAGCGTTGGGGACGTCCGCTGGTAAGCGATCAAAGTAACGGCCGCTTCCGTGCAAAAATAGACGGCTTTGTCGACCCTATGGTTTACAAGCAAGGCAGTCATGTTACGTTCACGGGAACCCTTGCCGAGCCTGAAACGGGCACCATTGGTGAATACACCTATTTATTCCCAGTGTTAGAAGCAACAGGCAAGTACTTATGGCCAGCTCGTAAAGAAAGCACCCGCATTGAGGTGAGTTACGACTCGCTGTGGTATCGTCATTATTACTACACACGGCCTGCGTATCCGCGCCCGGTATACATACCAGGCCCAGTAATGGAAAAAGGTTCATCGAAAACCGATAACAACTAGTCAGTAAGTAGCATTATTCATGACTCAAAATAACTCGTTTTATTCACAGGCTCAGCACGCTGCTGAGCCTGTTTCGTTTAAGCTCCCCTGGGGCACCGTTCGTGGCCTTGCTTGGGGCGCCCAAGAAGGCAAGCCGTTACTGGCGTTGCATGGTTGGCTCGACAATGCTTATAGCTTTATTCCAATTGCCGATGCGTTCATGCGCAGTGACCTGGCCAGCACCTACCGACTGATCGCACTCGACTGGGCAGGCCACGGCCATAGTGACCATCGGCCGCCGGGCAATTACTACCCGTTTATGGATTATGTCTATGACTTGTGGTTCATCTGCGAACAACAGCAATGGCCACAGGTGACATTTCTAGCGCATTCTATGGGTGCCTATATCGCCAATATGTTTGCCGGAATCGAGCCTCAGCGCGTGGCGCAATTACTTGCAGTTGAGGCGTTCGGCCTACTGGCGTCTTCCGCCGATGAAACCACCGAAGACTTGCGCAAAGGCTTTCGAAGCCGTTGGCAGCAGCAGTTTAAACACCGGCCGCATTACCGAGACTTAGAAACAGCTATTTCAGCCCGGGTGCAAGCTGGCGACTTTAGCCGCGAGCTGGCGGCATTGTTGGTAGAACGTGGCATTGAGCAACTTGGCGAAAATGACTACCGATTTCGTGCCGACGGGCAATTGCGGTTGAAGTCGCCCGTGCGCCTAACCGCTGCACAAATTGCTGATGTGTTAAAGCACATTGAGTGTCCGTTTAGCGTGGTTCTTGGCAGTACTGGTCATACGCGCTTGAAGCAAGCGATTGAACATTGGGGGCAGTATGTACCCCAGTTAAAGGTGCATGAAGTTGTGGGTGGGCATCATGTACATATGGAACAACCAACTGCGATTATTGGGCTATTATCACAGATGATTGACGCGCACAATGGCTAGGAAACACTGGTCGGATATGCGATGATTGCGCGTTATAACAATTCCAATATTTAATTTATTTGTTCAGGAGCATGAAGCGCGTGGATAAAATTTGGCTGAAACGTTATCCAGCTGGCGTACCGGAAACCATTGATCCGGACCACTTTAATTCGCTGGTCGACATTTTCGAGCAGAGTATCCAGAGTTACGGCGACAAAGTTGCCTACGTCAACATGGATAAAGAGATGACTTTCAATGAACTTGACGCGTTATCGCGCGAGTTCGCTGCATATTTACAACAACAAGGCATGAAGAAAGGCGATGCGTTGGCAATTATGATGCCCAACTTGTTGCAGTATCCAATTGCCTTGTTTGGTGCTTTGCGCGCGGGTTTAGTGGTGGTAAATGTCAACCCACTGTATACGCCACGCGAATTAAAGCATCAGTTGTCTGACTCGAATGCAAAAGCCATTGTCATTTTAGATAATTTCGCGCATACCCTCGAAAAAGTACAAGCCGACGTACCTATCAAAAAAGTATTTCTGACCGCTATCGGTGACATGTTGCCGGCACCGAAGCGCTGGATAGTCAACGCAGTGGTCAAGTACGTGAAAAAAATGGTGCCAAGCTACAAGCTTAAAAATACCATCGATTTTCGCAGTGCGCTGAAGCAGGGCGCCAAAGCAAATTATGAACGCCCAGAAATGACAGGTAGCGATTTAGCATTCTTGCAATACACTGGCGGAACGACAGGTCTCGCGAAAGGCGCAATGTTATCGCATCGTAATATGGTCGCTAACCTTGAAATGGTGTCTGCGATTGTTGCACCGTTGGTGAATGACGGTGAAGAAACAATTGTGACCGCGTTACCGCTTTACCATATCTTCGCGCTAACCGCGAACTGCCTGACCTTCATGAAGCACGGTGGCCGCAATATCCTAATTACCAACCCGCGCGACATGAAAGCCTTCGTTAAAGAGTTGGAAAAATATCCGTTCTCGATGATCTCTGGCGTGAATACGTTATTTAATGGTTTGCTGCACGCTGAAGGCTTTAAAGATTTAGACTTTTCGCATCTTAAAATAGCGTTGGGCGGCGGTATGGCCGTACAGCGTTCAGTTGCAGAACATTGGGAACGCGTAACCAAGTCACGTTTATTAGAAGGCTACGGCCTGACAGAATGTTCGCCTGTAGTTACGGTAAACCCGACGGACATTGAGCACTACAATGGCACCATCGGTATTCCGTTGCCGTCTACCGACGTGCGTATCGTTGATGAAGATGGTAAAGAAGTTGCGCAGGGCGAGCCAGGCGAAATACAAGTTCGTGGGCCACAGGTGATGGTTGGTTATTTAAACCGCCCAGACGAAACTGCAGAAGTTATGAAAGACGGCGAGTGGTTCGCAACCGGTGATATTGGTGTGATGGACGAGCAGGGCTTCTTCAAAATTGTGGATCGCAAAAAGGACATGATTTTAGTTTCAGGATTCAATGTGTATCCAAATGAAATTGAAGATGTGATTGCGGATCATCCAAAAGTTCTGGAAGTTGCCGCTATAGGTGTCCCGCATGACTCGTCGGGCGAGCAAGTGAAAGTATTTGTGGTGCGCAAGGATAAATCGCTAACCGAAAAAGAACTTATTAGTTACGCCCGCGAAAACATGACCGGCTATAAAGTACCAAAATTGGTTGAGTTCCGTGACGAACTGCCCAAAACCAATGTTGGTAAAATACTGCGTCGTAAACTACGCGATGAAGAAGAGGCTAAGTCGAAATAACGCATGCTTCCATTTCAGGTAATTACCTCTAACGCCGACTTGCTCGCATTTTGTGAGCAAGCTCGGCAAGCGCCATACCTTGCTCTAGATACTGAATTTGTCCGCACCCGTACCTATTATGCCCGGCTGGGTCTGGTGCAGGTTCGTGCGGCTGACCAACTGGTGCTGATTGACCCCGTTGCGGGCATTGATCTCGAACCGTTTTGGCAGTTATTGAAAGATCCGAACGTGCACGTGGTGATTCACGCAGGCGGCGAGGATTATGAAATTCTGGCGCAAAACATGGGCCAAATTCCAACGCACATTTTTGACACGCAAATTGCAGCTGCATTTGCCGGTATCGGTGACGCGATGGGTTATGCGGCCATGGTTAAGCATTATTACGATGTTGAACTGGATAAATCCCAGTCGCGTACCGATTGGCTGCAACGGCCGCTGGCGGCAGAGCAGCTGGATTATGCGGCCGCGGATGTGTTTTATTTGCACGACATCTATCCGCGGCTACGGGCCGAATTAAGCGCTGAAAAGCTCGCACTGGTGGAAGCTGAAAGTGCATTGCAGGTCGCAAAACGTGCACAGAAAACGCCACCCCAGTGGCTGTACCTGTTTTTCGGAAACGCATGGCAATGTGACCCACAGCAACTCGCAGTATTGCGCGAATTGATGGCGTGGCGTTTAGACCGGGCGCAAAAATCAGACATTCCGTTGGGCTTTGTGGCGAAAGACCATACGTTATTAGAGCTAGCGCGCCGCATGCCACAGAATATGGGGCACTTGCGTGGTATTACAGACTTATCACCGGTAACCATTCGTTATGCGGGTGATTCGTTGCTGGCCGCGGTGCGTGCGGGTCAAGCGAGCACTGACTTACCCAAGCAAATGGAACGTTTAACCGATATGCGAGGCTATAAGCCAGTATTTAACGCGATTAAACAGCAGGTTGCTGCATTGGCAAAAACCTTGCAGGTGGAATCCGGCATGATTGCTTCACGCCGCCAAATTAATGATGTTATTCATTGGGAGTGGCAGATTCCTGAGCAGGCCAAGTCTGACCTGTCACCACCTGACTTGTACACTGACTGGCGTGGGGCTAAGCTGAAAGCATCTTTGGAAGCTATTTTTAAGCGAGATCGTTAAGCATGTTGTGTGCGATTTATCGCAGTCCGCGAAGGGCTGACACGTATTTGTATATGCCGCACCCCGCGGACTTTACAAAAATCCCTGAACCTTTACTGCAAAGTTTTGGTCAACCTATACATATTATGACGGTTGCGCTGAAACCTGAGCGCAAGTTTGCTCGTTTAAGCATGGAAGAACTTACCAAGCACCTGAACGAATCGGGATTTTATCTACAAATGCCTCCGAAAGAAGCTAATTTACTGGATGCACATAAGAAGCAACAACAGGAGTCTGCGTCATGAATCAAGTAGTCCGTACGTTATTATCTGCGGTTGTGTTGTTGGCGTCGCCAATCTTGCTCGCTCAGGAAACCGCTGAGGAGAAAGGCCCAGAAGGCTTCGCGGCCTACGTTGAGGCCATTAAGAAAGAAGCTTTAGCCGACGGTTACAGCGAAAGCACCTTGGAAACAGCTTTTGCCAACGCAGAATTCTATCAGCGCTCAGTGAAAGCTGATCGCAACCAGCCTGAATTCAAACTCACTTTAGACACTTATCTGCCGCGTGCGGTACCGGAATGGAAAGCCAAGAAAGCGGTTGAGATGTTTGAGAAGCATCAAGATTTGCTGGAAGAAATTGGCGCCGAATACGGTGTGCAGCCACGCTTCATTGTGGCGTTGTGGGGTATTGAAACCAATTTTGGTTCATTCACCGGTGGTATGGATGTGATTTCAGCGTTAACCACAATGGCCTACGAAGGCCGTCGTGAAGAGTTTTTCAAGAAAGAACTCTGGCATGCGCTGACCATTGTTGAAGAAGGTCACATTGCGATTGATCAAATGAAAGGGTCGTGGGCTGGTGCCATGGGGCAAGCGCAGTTTATGCCAAGCTCGTTCATGGCTTATGCCGTGGATTATGACGGCGATGGTCGCAAAGACATTTGGGGCTCAATGGGCGATGTATTTGCCTCCGCGGCAAACTATTTGAAGTCAGTGGGTTGGCGCGATGATGTAACCTGGGGCCGTCAGGTTCAGATTCCGGAAAATTTTGATGGCGACTTAGCTTCACTGAAGGTAAAGAAGTCGCTGGCTGAATGGCAAGAACTCGGTGTGCGCCGCTATGACGGTTCTGATTTGCCTGTGCGTGACGATATTGAAGCATCTGTAGTAATCCCCGACGATAAGCAAGGTCGGGTATTTTTGGCGTACAATAACTACGACGCATTAATGCGCTGGAACCGTTCACATTACTTTGTGGCGGCAGTGGGTTATTTATCTGATCGTATTCGCTTTCCGCGTTCTTAACTTATGACGCCGCAACGCCCTTCTAAAATCGTGTGCGTGGGCCGCAATTATGTTGCCCACGCCGCCGAACTTAATAATCCGTTGCCGACACGGCCACTGTTATTTATTAAACCGCCATCCGCAATAACCTGCCTTCCGGAAGTAACCATTCCCATGGGGCAGGGTGAATGCCAGCACGAAATTGAGTTGGCGCTTTATATTGGTAAAACCTTACGCAAAGCCGATGCAGCAGATGCGATGCAGGCGGTGGTTGGGTATGGCGTGGCGTTGGATTTAACCTTGCGCCAAGTGCAAAGTGAACTTAAGGCACAAGGCCAACCGTGGGAGCGAGCGAAAGCCTTTGATGGCTCTTGTGTGTTGGGCGAGATGATTCCTGCGTCAGAATTTGACGCAGAACATGCATCGCCGTTTGAGATTAGCTTGTCAGTGAATGGCGAACTGCGTCAGCAGGGCGATAGCAGCCAAATGATCTTCGCCATGGCGGATTTATTGGCCGACATCAGCCAGCAATTCACACTAGAACCCGGTGACATTGTGCTAACGGGTACGCCAGCAGGTGTCGCAGCTCTCGCTTTGGGCGATCAATTGCAGTTGCAATTGCGCCAAGGTGAACGGCACTGGCAATGGTCGGGCGTTGTTAGCAGCCAATGACCACCAAATTCTGGGAACAAAAATCACTGCAAGAAATGACTCACGCCGAGTGGGAATCACTCTGTGACGGTTGCGGAAAATGCTGCTTGCACAAGTTGATCGACGAAGACGACGCGCAGGAAGTTATTCAATATACCGATGTGAGTTGCCGCTTACTGGATACAAAAACCGGTTTATGTTCCGATTATGCCAACCGCAAAGAGCATGTGCCGGACTGCGTGGTGATAACCCCAGATAACGTAAACGAGCTGGATTACATGCCCACCAGTTGTGCGTATCGGCGTCTGGCCGAAGGGCGGGGGATACCCAGTTGGCACCCACTGAACCACAACGGCTCGCGCGGCCCCATGTTAGCAGCCGGCATGAGTGCTGCTGGCCTGGTGGAATCCGAAGACTACGTTGAAGAAGAACTCGAACTACGAATTGTCACCTGGCCGCTGAACGATATCGACTAATTACAGCTTATGCAGTTTAATCACGCGCGCTGCGATAACAACTACCGCGACTACCGCGTAACTTGCGAAGATGATTTGCATCCAACCTGGCATGCTCAGCCCGGCGAATTGCCAGTCAATTTCTCCGCATTGCCCTGGTGCTGCAAAAAAGCTCGGGAACCACTCGTGCAAAGGCATCCAGCTTGGAAAGTTCGGGAACGTATCACAAACAATAAACCATGAGTTTTCCGAGTTCTGCACTTCAAGGTGTTCAGTGGCTATCAGCCAGCCCCACACCGACGCCACCAACCAGCCTACATAGCCCACCAAGCGCGCAATGAGTGCCTGTGGTGCAAACGTAGGCACTAGCGCGATTAAGCCAATAACGAGCACCGCTGTGCGTTGATAAATACATTTTACGCAGGGCTCAAGGCCCAATTGGTACTGAAAAAATAACGCGCCACCTAACAATGCAAAGCAAGAGGCTGCAAGCAGTGCCCATGCACCGCGCTGAGAAGGAAGTTTGGCAAGAAAAGTGAGCATAGAATCACCAAGTTATAGTAAATTGTTCAGAACCTTACCTGAGCAGTATTTAATTGTCGATAAGATTAGGTTAAGAAGCTTTACAAAACTTGTCCGACCATTGAAAAGCCTGCTAGAATCGGTTTTCGGTATATGACAAATAGCAACCCTATCTGCTTCAATATAGGGCTTCTAAGTAGGTAACGTTATTCAAAACACAGGCCACTTCATGATAATCAAGGCACAAAGTCCAGCAGGTTTTGCCGAAGAATACATTGTAAAATCAATCTGGAATGGACACTTTGCTCCAGGCACTATCTTGCCTGCGGAACGCGAACTGTCTGAGCTTATTGGGGTAACACGCACAACACTGCGCGAAGTATTGCAGCGTTTGGCGCGTGATGGCTGGTTAACCATTCAACATGGTAAACCAACGCGAGTGAATAACTTCTGGGAAACTTCAGGGCTTAATATTCTTGAAACCCTTGCCCGCCTTGACGAAGACGGCATGCCAGAATTGGTCGATCAGCTCTTATCAGCACGTACCAACATCAGCGCCATCTACATTCGTCAGGCTGTGCGTAATGCACCAGAAAAGGTGGTTGAGCTGCTTAAAGAAGCCGAAACACTCGAAGACACTGCAGAAGCGTTTAGTCAGTATGATTACCATTTGAATCACGATTTAGCGTTTGCTTCCGGTAACCCGATATATGTGTTGGTTCTGAACGGTTTCAAAGGGCTTTATTCGCGGATCGGTAACTTCTACTTTTCGAACGCTGATGCGCGTAAATTGGCGCGTAAATACTACGCTGACTTACGTGAAATGGCGGCAGATTCGCGCCGTGATGACGCAGTTATGTTAGTGCGTGAGTACGGTTACCAGTCGGGCCGTATCTGGCACAGTATGCGTGGTGACATTCCGGACAACCTGGTCGAATAACCGAAGTTATTCGTGCCAGGTTATCCGGTACACAGTTTTATTCGACGCCTTGTTCAGCGCGCCATTTCCACTCGTTTTCTAATGTGGCTTTTGGCAGCAACATTTGAAAGTCTAAATCGGCCAAGGTGTCGCCTGCCTTAAAGCGCTCTGGAAAATCAGGGTTCGCTAATGCTTTTTTACCTAACGCCAGTAACGCATTCGGAAATTGCGCGGCATAGTCCGCGTAATTGGCCTCATCAATGCCACCATTAATGATGAGGCCGACGTTCGTTTCGGTGGCAACTACTTCAGCCAGCGTTTTCTCACTGCCGTTCGCAAATGGTTTGCGGTCAACTGTGGTGTCTGTGGTATGAATAAAGTCCACACCGGCTTCTGCGAGAACGCGCACCAGTTTCACTGCGGCAGTTTCGCCTTCAGGCCATTGATAGTCGTTGTCGGTTACGGTGATTTGACCAATACGTATGCCAACCACAAAGTCATCGCTCACGGCCGCACGAACCGCGCGAACCACTTGTTCAACGTAAGCAATGCGTTTATCTAACGAGCCACCAAATTCATCGGTGCGTTGGTTAAAGTGAGTGCTGAGGAATTCATTCAGCAAGTAGCCATTGGCTGCATGCAACTCAACGCCGTCAAAACCTATCTCTTCGGCTTTTTTAGCAGAGGCCACAAACCCGTTTAGCGCATGTTCAAGATCGCTTTGGGTGGCTTCTGTAGGCTCTAACCACCCGGGTACGTCGCCGTATAGGCTTAATGGCTCACCTTTGGGTTGCACGGCGCTGGGTGCAATGGGTTGGTCAACGTAGTTGTTGTGCTGCATTTGTGCACCAGCGTGCATTAACTGCATAATTGCCTTACTGCCTGCCGCATGAATGCGTTGAACAATGCCGTGCCAAGCATCGGCTTGAACGGCGTTCATGATACCAGGTTGATTCACATAGCCTTGTGAGGCACGGTCATCGGTGTAAACACCTTCAGTTATAACCAAACCGAAGCCACCTTTGGCGAAGCGCTCGTAGTAGTCGCCCATCAGTTCAGTTGGCACGCCATGCTCATCAGCGCTGGTGCGCGTCATCGGCGCCACGGTAAAACGATTGGGTACATCAATAAACATAAGCCCTCACTTGGTATTAGGTTGTATAACAGACGTGGGGATGTTTACGTAAATTACAAGGAGAGTGATCAGCGCGGGGCAATAAAAAACGGCCAAAACCGCGTAGGCTTTGGCCGTTTTAGACGATTAAGACTTAAGCGAAGTTTTTCGCAACAAAGTCCCAGTTCACCAAGTTCCAGAACGCGTTTAAGTAATTCGGACGCGCATTACGGTAATCGATGTAGTAGGCGTGTTCCCACACATCAACGGTTAAAATTGGTGTTACTGACGAATCAGTAAGAGGGGTTTCAGCGTTGCTGGTGTTTACGATAGCTACTGAACCGTCTGCTTTTTTCACTAACCATGTCCAGCCTGAACCGAAGTTGCCAGCAGCTTGCGCGCTGAACTCTTCTTTGAACTTATCAAACGAACCGAAAGCAGCGTTGATTGCATCAGCAACTGCACCTGTTGGCGCGCCGCCGCCATTTGGGCTTAAGCAGTTCCAGTAGAAGGTGTGGTTCCAAACTTGAGCTGCGTTGTTGAACACGCCGCCTTTGGTTGTTTTGATGATATCTTCGAGCGACTTGCCTTCCATGTCGGTGCCTTTCACCGCATCGTTCAGCTTGGTCACGTAGGTTTGATGATGCTTACCATAGTGATATTCAATGGTTTCAGCTGAGATATGTGGTTCAAGTGCGTTTTTCTCATAAGGCAATGCTGGTAATTCAAATGCCATGTCGACTCTCCGTTGTTGTTGAGAATGGTATTTTTAGAAACTGTTTTAAATAGACGAAACGTTTCGAAATCAATGGCATTTTACCATTGAATTAGAAACATGCCGTCACTATATAGTTAAATTGAGGCACAAAAGTTTATTTCAAGGGTGAATTTCACCCTTTTTGCCGACTGTTAAGTATAGACGATTATGGTAAAATACGTGCCGTTTCGAACGCTCAATACCTGAGGTAGTCATGGAAACTGTTGAAAAGATTAAGCAACAAATCGAAGAAAACCCAATTTTGTTGTACATGAAAGGTTCGCCGAAGTTGCCAAGTTGCGGCTTCTCTTCGCAAGCGTCACAAGCCTTAATGAGCTGTGGCCAAGCATTTGCGTTCGTGGATATTCTGCAAAATCCAGAAATTCGCGCCGAATTACCGAAATATGCCGATTGGCCAACGTTCCCGCAGTTGTGGGTTGAAGGCGAGTTGGTAGGCGGTTGTGATATCATTTTGGAAATGTTCCAAAAAGGCGAGTTACAAGAATTAATTAACGAAGTGGCAGCGCGTCATCCGGCGCCAGAAGCTGACTAAATTTTAACAACTAGATGGAGATAAACCATGGGTGTATTAGTAGGCCGTAAGGCTCCTAACTTCACTGCAGCAGCAGTTTTGGGAACAGGCGAAATCGTTGAAAACTTTAACTTGCATGAGCAAATTAAAGGCAAAAAAGCGGTAGTATTCTTCTACCCATTAGATTTTACCTTTGTTTGCCCATCTGAGCTGATCGCATTTGATCACCGTTTAGAAGAATTCAAAAAGCGTGGCGTTGAAGTTATCGGCGTAAGCATTGATTCTCAGTTCACGCACAACGCATGGCGTAACACTGCGGAAGCAGACGGCGGCATCGGTGAAGTTAAATATCCATTGGTTGCTGACGTTAAGCACTCAATCTGCCGTGCATACGACGTTGAGCACCCAGAAGCTGGCGTTGCATTCCGTGCGTCATTCTTGATTGACGAAGACGGCGTAGTTCGTCATCAAATCGTAAACGACCTACCATTAGGCCGTAACATCGACGAAATGATTCGTTTAGTTGACGCGTTGAACTTCCACCAGAAACACGGCGAAGTATGCCCAGCTGGTTGGAAAGAAGGCGACGAAGGCATGAAAGCTGACACGAAAGGTGTAGCTGAGTACTTGTCTAAGAACGCTAGCAAGCTGTAAAGGCAGAAAGCGTTAGTCGTTGTTCGTTATTCGTTATTCGAAAAAGCGAAAAAGCGAAAAAAATAAAAGGTCGCCTTTGGGCGACCTTTTTTATTTTGAGAGGTTGGTGACCATGATTGTTGTCTGTATACCTACGTGATCGGCTGTATGAAGCTTTTTGAAGCCATGTTTTTCGTAGAGTGCAATATTCATAGGTTCAGCTTGAAGATATAGGTTTTGTACATCAAGCGCTTTAGCCACTGTTTTGGCACTTTGAATGAGTTTAGAGGAAAGCCCTAAGCCACGAAATGTTGAAGCGATAAAAATACCTCCAAGCCAATGCGTATATTCCGGGAAATTTTTATTCTCGCGGTATTTTAGCTCGGCCACGCCAGCAAGTTTGTCATCAACAAATAGCACTAAACTTAAGGGAATCTGGTCTTTATTTCCTATCTTTTGCAGCACTATTTCATGCATATATTCAAGTGTAATATTTTCATCGTGCGCACCCCATTCGTTGTAATACCACCCTGCAATTGCATGTGATACTTCGGGTACGTCGGCAAGATATTTTATGGTGATGTTCTGGTCTTTAAGCATGATGAAGTTAATTGGTTTAGGTGAACTTGTGCGCTTGCTTATGAAGGGGTACATTCAGGCAAGCACTTAGGAATTTATATCATGAAATTACACGACTTTGCTGACGTTTTAAATTTTTGGTTTAACGATCTTACGCCGCAGCAGTGGTTCGCTAAAAGTGACGCGCTAGATACAACCATTACTCAGAAGTTTGGTGACATGCTGGGCGCTGCAGCACAGGGTGAGCTATGGCAATGGCGCAGCACCGCACGCGGGCGCTTAGCCGAAATTATTGTGCTCGACCAGTTCTCGCGCAATGTATATCGCGATACGGCTGCTGCATTCGCACAAGATGCGATGGCTTTAGTGCTCTCGCAAGAAGCTATTAGGCTGGGTTGTGATAGCGATTTCAATGCCGCTGAAAAGGCTTTCTTGTATATGCCTTATATGCATAGTGAGTCGGCGGTTATTCACCGGCAAGCTGTTGAATTATTTAATCAACCAGGCTTAGAAAATAATTACGACTTTGAGTTAAAGCATAAGGAAATTATTGATAAGTTTGGTCGATACCCCCATCGAAACGCGCTATTGGGGCGCGAATCAACTGCAGCCGAGTTGGCATTCTTGCAAGAGCCAGGGTCGTCGTTTTAATGAAACGTTCCGTTTTCATCGGTGTTGATGTTTCTTGTGCGGTGAAAAAGCGTATTCCGATTGTTTTCGCTGAGAAGCGAGAAGGACGGTTGATTCCGTTGCCAGTGAAAGCGTCGCCGTTTCAGGCTCCATATGGGCATGGAAATAAGCTGGTTATTGAGCATGACTTTAATGTGGATTATGCGAAGCGAGTTCGACAGTACGTTATTGACGTGTGTAACTATTATGAGGCAACCCCGCAGCGTATTGGCATAGACTCGCCGCTGCGCCCACGCGCTGAAAAACTCGACTATCGCATCGCTGAGCGCGCGTTAAACCAAGCCGGTATTCGCTGTTATAAAACACCTTCCAAAACTGAATTTGATGAAATAATAAGCAAGGTTCGTCGTCATTTGTCGCAGGGTGGCACGGTTTCACGTATTCCTCATGCCATGCAACTGTGGATGCTAGCAGGGTTTGAGATTTCCCGAGAATTGGCGAATGTTGCTCCGATTATTGAAACCTTTCCACAGGCTAATATTCGCAGGCTGATACCCAACGTGCCACACAAAAGCGGAAAGGGCATACCTCAACTACAATTAGAAGCCATAGCCCGCCACACCAACTGGCCCGCTACCCAATCCGAATGGGCACAGTTAAAACAAATTAGTGCGGGAGGCACCCACGATCAGGTCGATGCGTATAGCGCCGCGTGGGTTGCAAGTTTAAATGATGACGAAATTGATATTTTGGGCGATATTAAACAAGAAGACGCCATTTGGATACCTTCTAAAACGTTGGTTACGAAGTAACTTACGAACTGAGCCCTAAGGCAAACTTAACGGCTTGTTCCGCATGAATTTCGGTGGTGTCGTATAGCCGCACTTTGGTGTCGCTGCTTTTAATCAAGAGGCCAATTTCGGTGCAGCCGAGAATAACGGCTTCGGCACCGCTTTGCGCTAACGAATCGATAATCTCCAGGTAGTCGGCTTTTGACTTTTTATTGGTTTTGCCTAAGCACAATTCATTAAAAATAACCGAATGCACGCGGTCACGCTGCTTAGCATCGGGCACCACAACACAAATGCCGTAGTCTTCAATCCGCTCGCGATAAAATGCTTGTTCCATCGTAAACTTGGTACCCAGCAAACCAACGGCCTGAATGTTGTCGTTTTGCAGCGCTTTCGCGGTGGCATCGGCAATGTGCAGCAGGGGGATATTCACTGCCAGTTCAATTTCAGGGGCAACTTTGTGCATGGTGTTGGTGCACAACACAATAAAATCAGCACCGGCAGACTCCAGTGCTTGTGCAGCTTCAGTGAGAATATCGGCAGTACCAGCCCAATCGCCGGCATGCTGTAACGGTTCTATGTCAGCAAAATCAACGCTATAAAGAATAAGCTTCGCGGAATGCAAACCGCCGAGCTGTTCGCGCACTTTCTGATTGATAAGCCGATAATAGGTTTGCGTAGACTCCCAGCTCATTCCGCCGATTAAACCGATTGTTTTCATCTGCCCCTCGCTTGTTACAAAGCACGAGCGCGAAAGCGCTTGCCTTTGATTTTATCGTTGTTGATGAGTGATAAAGCGTGCTTTGCTGCGGCGGTTTTAACGGCCACAAATGCCCAATTTGCTTGAACCTTGATCTTCCCAATGTCGGCCATGGTTAATTTGTTGTCGCGGGTAAGGGCGCCAACGATATCGCCTGGGCGTAACTTATCTTTTTTGCCGCCGCTTAATTGCAGCGTAACCAATTCAGATTGCAGTGGCTTGCGGTCTGCAGCGGGGTGCGGAAGCGGCTGCAAACGAATCAGATCGTCGAAGCTGTCTTCTAACAAGCGCATTTTATAATCGTCGTGCGCGCCGATTAAAGTCACCGCAAGGCCTTCAGCACCGGCGCGACCGGTACGCCCAATGCGGTGCGTGTGAGTGTCTAAGTCATGCGCCATGTTCACGCTGATCACCAAATCCAATTCGGCAATATCGAGGCCGCGCGCAGCAACGTCGGTTGCGACCAGAACGCGGGCGCTGCCATTACTAAATTGCACCATGGTTTGGTCGCGGTCTTTTTGCTCTAAATCGCCATGCAAGGCAAGCGCACTAAACCCTTTCGCTTGTAACTTATCGGCAATGCTCTGGGCTTCAGCTTTGGTATTACAAAACACCATGCAGTTGCTGGGCTGTTGGTCCAGCAAAATCTGTTGCACTGCCTGCGCTGCAGATGTATCGCCAAGATCATAAAAGCGTTGCGTGATTTTAGGCTCAGCCTGTGCCGACGCCACCTTGATATTGCTGGCGTCTTTGGTGATGCGCTGCGTGAGCTGGGCAATACTTTTCGGGTACGTTGCACTGAATAATAAGCTTTGGCGGGTTGCCGGTGTTTTCGTCACAATGGCGTTTAGATCGTCTTGAAAGCCCATTTCTAACATCCGATCGGCTTCATCTAAAACCAGTGTATGCAACTTTGAAAAATCGATGCGTGACTGACTCAAATGATCAAGAATCCGACCCGGCGTGCCCACCAGTACATGTGCGCCATGCTCTAACGATGCCACTTGCGCCCGCGCAGGAACCCCGCCGCAAAGCGTGAGCACCTTGACGTTAGCCATGGCCTTGGCCAGCCCACGAATTGCCTCGGCGACCTGCTCAGCAAGCTCACGGGTAGGGCATAGCACGAGCGCTTGCGGCGCAAAATGGCTTAAATCCAGCTTCGAGAGAATACCAAGTGCAAAGGCAGCCGTTTTACCTGAACCGGTTTCCGCTTGAACCACCACATCTTCGCCGCGCAATATAACCGGCAAGCTGAGCGCTTGTACCGGTGTCATTTGCTGAAATCCAGCCTCTTGCAAGCTGCTTAACAAAGCGTCAGAAAGCTTGAGTTCAGTAAAATGGCGTAAAGCGGGTGTTGGTTCAGACATGTTTATAGGTCACTTTTAGGAGTAATTATCAGGAATATTAAGGACTTCAAAAATTAGTCCTGATTATAGCAGAGTTTTGGTGATTACTTTTACAAGCCTGTGGTGGTTTTATAGATTCGCAAATTGAAGTTGATGGAAGCCATGTAAGCCGCTATCTCATTGATTTGTAGGCATGCTTGCATTTCAGATTCCATGGAGTATTGTGTTTGTATAAAAAATAATCAATCCATGGAGTGGTAATAAATTGAAACTATCCAACGTTCTCTCATCTGTTAATCAAATCGAAAAATCCAAGTTCGTTAATTTCCTAGATCGTGTTTGTTCTGAAGCCAGTCACACGGATAAAGAACTAGCTCGACGTATTCGAAATATTGATGGGCAAATTAAAGATGCTTCGAGTGGTGAAGTTACATTGCTATTTAAATTAGCTTTGCCGTTGCTGACCAAGGAGGTTAAGCGTCTATTAGCATTGAGCGGAGCACAAGCTTCGTTATTGGTAAATATTTTAAGTCGCGATGGAAATTGTGTCGCTCAAGTTTCATGGATAGAACGTCTGTATACCAAGGAATGGAAAGCTATTAATGAACATTCGAAGTCGGTAAAGGAATTGATTGAGCAAGGTTCAGAGCCCGGAGTGTTCGATGAAAATAGAAGGCTTGGTATTTATTATTCGTGCGTAAAAGAGGCTTTTCAAAATGATGAGCTGAACAATCGAGAAGCTAAAATAACCGATGAAGAACGCGGTATTTTGAATGTTCTAGCCAATCAGCTTGATGTGACCGCCGAGGATAAAGTCGCGATTGAACACTTGGTTGATCCAATCGATAAAGTTGGTGTTCAAGAGTGTTTAAATCAACTCAGAGAAATCGGCTTACTGTTTATTAGCAAGAAAGAGCAAACGGTATATGTACCGGACGAAATCGTTTCAATGCTGTACCGCATTCAAGGAAAGCAAATTGCGGATAAACACCTTTTAAGAATACTTCGAACGCTTGCTGATGCGGAGCTATCGAACATTCTAAAAGCGCACGACAAGAAAATTCGTGGTGTGGAGAGAACACAAAAAATTGAATCGATAGCGAAGATGGGGTTGTCAGCCACACAAATATTAGCGCACGATCTTCACGGCGAAAAAGTCTTAGTTAACGTTAAGAAAGAGCGCTTGAAGCAATTAATTGATGACTTGCAATTGAAGCTCGACAAGCTTGGAACCACCCTAGAAGAACGATGTGAGCTTATCCTTGAGGCGCTTAACACATCTGCAGATAGAGAGTTTAACGTTCTTTCAGCGGCTGGATATAAAGCGTTATTTGAAACCATTACAGAATGCATGCCAAAGATTGTTAAAACCCTTCGTGATGAATTTGAGCTTGAAGATAATATTGAGCTTGATGTAGAGCGCTTGCGAGCACTCTCAATCACCCCTTACGACATTCTTTATACGCTCACAAATGACGAAGTTAAGTCATTGAAAGTTGCAATGGAGATTACGCGAAGAGGGGATGCGCGCCAGGTAATTGTCGAAGCCTTTGCAAACGCAACCGACAAGCTTATTGAGAATTATGAAGCGCTAGCTCGTCGTGATTTAGCTGCGTTAAAACAGAAAAATATAGAAATCGCTGAGGCAGATATCGGAGTTAAGTTCGAAGAAGTAACCAAAGCCATATTTGAAGAATTAGGTTTTGAGGTCGACGAAGACTTAAGACGGCAGATTAATACTGCAAAGGATAAAGCGGATATTTTAATTTCTTTGAGTGATGATGATGTCATTATTGGTGAAGCAAAAACTTGTAAAAACGGTGATTTTGCCAAATATTCAACGACTTCCCGACAAATTAAGGCCTATGTTAATCGTTGCGAATCTGCGGGCAAAAGAGTGTCGCAGGTTTTGATAATCGCACCGACATTTTCGTCAGACTTTGTAGAATCAGCAGAGCTAGATACCGAAGTAAATATCTCGTTACTGGAAGCGGCCGGTCTGAAGAAAATACTGGAAGCCTATAAATCTCGCCGTAATCCAAATTTTTCAGCCAAACTATTAACTAAAGGTGGGTTGCTTAAAGCTGACTTAATTGCGAAACGCATTTAGTATCTCAATGTTAGTCCGATGGGGAGATCTTGGTGCTCACTATACGAAAATTTCAGAACGGCGATGAACTCGCGTTGCGAGAAATCTTCTTTAATACAATCAGGAACATCAATATTAAAGATTACTCAGAAGCTCAAGTTCAAGCTTGGGCTCCTGAGAGCTATGACGCATCCGCGTGGCATGAACGTATTAGCGCTATGAATCCTTTTGTGGCGCTTTTAGACGACGTTATTGTTGGTTACGCGGACATTCAAGATGATGGCTATATCGACCATTTTTATTGCCATTGGAATTATCAAGGTATGGGCGTTGGTACAAGCCTGATGAGGGAAATACTGGCGACCGGGAAATCAAAAGGAATCGAACGACTGTATTCACATGTAAGCATTACCGCTAAACCATTTTTTGAACGTATGGGCTTTACCGTTGTTAAGACCCAGCAAGTTAACGTTCGTGGCCAGCTGCTAACAAATCATGTGATGGAAAGGCGAGTTTAGAGAATTTATTAAACATCGGTAACGCAAGAACACTGTAAAGCTGAGCATCATCGTCGATTTTTATGAAACTGAATTGTATTATTCAATTTGCTTCATAACAAAATGTCGAACTATAGGGACATAAAGGCATGCGACTAAATGGCGTTTTGATTAAATGGAATGTTGATAAAGGCTATGGGTTTGTTCAACTAGCAAGCTCGAACCAACAAATGTTTGCGCATATATCTGAATTCGAGAATAGGCGCCGCACGCCCAAAGTTGGCGATGAGGTGAGTTTTAACCTGCAAAAACAATCCGATGGTAAGTTTCGCGCAATCGATGTTGCATACGTTCGTGAGACGATGGATTGGTTTTTATTGCCGATTATCGTGATTGCAATGGGCTATATTGCTGCTGTTGGCTATGCGAGTCTCGAAACCCAATTGCCAGTACAGATATCCTGGACTTTCGCTCTGTTAAGCGCCATCACGTATTTATTTTATGCTGTTGATAAACGTGCCGCACAGAAAAGCAAGCAACGCACACCCGAAAACGTTTTGCATTGGCTTTCAGTTCTTGGTGGCTGGCCAGGTGCACTTATTGCACAGCAGCAATTCCGTCACAAAACACGTAAAACTTCGTTTCGAGTGGTGTTTTATCTAACGGTTACAGTTAACGTTGCTGCAGTCAGCTATCTTGCGCTAGACGGTCATGAGTTCTGGCAGTGGACCGAGCGCTTTGACAGCTTCTAGCGTGCCAAAAGTGAAATAAAATGCGGTATGCGTCGCTCTAGGGTAGAATGCACGTTCTTATCACTATTTGAGTTGCACATTTATACATGACTTTTTCTGAACTCGGACTTTGCCCTGAAATTTTAGCCGCCCTGACACGCCAAGGTTATACCGAACCAACACCTATTCAAGAACAAGCAATTCCAGCGGTACTTGCTGGTAACGACGTGATGGCCGCCGCGCAAACGGGCACCGGTAAAACTGCAGGCTTTGCTTTACCGATTCTAGAAATGCTCAAAGGCAACGAACGTGCCAAGCCCAACACAGCACGCGTACTTATTCTGACACCTACGCGTGAATTAGC
The DNA here is from genome assembly GCF_048267825.1 of Pseudidiomarina sp. Classification (NCBI taxonomy): domain Bacteria; kingdom Pseudomonadati; phylum Pseudomonadota; class Gammaproteobacteria; order Alteromonadales; family Idiomarinaceae; genus Pseudidiomarina; species Pseudidiomarina sp. Next base: position 444,074 of record NZ_JBLWWR010000001.1, on the reverse strand, counting down.
CGCGCAGGTTGCTGAAAGCGTTGCGACATACGGTACCGATTTACCGTTAAACTACGCGGTCGTTTTTGGTGGCGTGAAAATCAATCCGCAGATGATGAAGCTGCGCAAGGGCGTTGATATTCTAATCGCCACGCCAGGGCGCTTGCTGGACCTTTACCAGCAGAACGCCATTCGTTTCCCGAAACTGGAAATACTGGTGCTGGATGAAGCTGATCGTATGCTTGATATGGGCTTCATTCACGATATTAAGAAAATTATCAAAGTATTACCGGCGAAGCGCCAAACGTTGATGTTCTCAGCGACGTTCTCTAGTGAAATTCGTACGCTTGCGAAAGGCTTGGTGAACAACCCGGTAGAAATCTCCGTGGCGCCACCAAATTCAACGGCAGAGCGCATTGAGCAAACCATGTATGCGGCGCAGAAAAGCCAAAAGCCGCGCATGCTCATGCAAATACTTCGTAACCTAAATTTACCGCAAGTGATTGTGTTCTCGCGCACCAAGCACGGCGCGAACAAGCTTGTTAAGCAGCTTGATGCGGATGGTTTCTTGGCCATGGCCATTCACGGTAATAAAAGCCAAGGTGCTCGCACCAAAGCGTTGGCCGAGTTCAAAGCGGGTAAGGTGCAGGTGCTTGTAGCGACTGATATTGCCGCGCGAGGCCTCGACATTGAAAAGCTGCCGTACGTTATCAACTACGATTTACCGCAAGTTGCTGAAGACTACGTGCACCGCATTGGCCGTACAGGCCGTGCAGGCCAAGTTGGCCATGCAATTTCTTTGGTCATGGACGAAGAGTTCAGAACGCTTAAAGCCATTGAAAAGCTGATAGGCCAGCCTATTGAACGCCATAAATTGGAAGGTTTTGCAGACGTTGTACTTAACGGCAGAACACCTGCACCTGCGCAAGGGCAGCGCCAACCGCGCCAGCCACGTCGTCAAGGAAGCTCTCAGGGCCGTGGTGCTGCAAAACCTGCTGGTGGCAATAAGCGCCGCAGCGGTCGGGGTGATTCGTAACCTCAGCTTGAAATAACGCGGCAGTGCCCGAATGCAGTTATGTGTCGAGCATTTGTCGCGTTAATTGTCTGATAGCCCCATATCTATATGAGCCACAATATAACCATATTCTTTCTTTGAAAGATTCCCACTTTCGTATTCATTTTTAGCAAGTTCATGATCCCAAGACATACCAGAGGGCGCTTGAGGAATAGTCGTATCAAGTTCGAGTAGATACTCTTGCTCTGGTTCAAGGCTGTGGCCTTTTTCGACTGCACTTTTGGCGCAATGGCTTAAAGCATACTCAACGGCGAATTTATCTACGCTTGGCATGCCCACAAATTCCACATTGCAGCCCAAAACACGATTGCCTGAACTGTTCTTGTAATAGAGCTTTCCAGTTGTGCACGCCGACAGCATTAGAATTGAAATGATAAAAACAAAATATTTGTGGTTCAAATTCATTCCTTATTCATCCAACAATTCTTTAGGGCAAGTTGCCTTGTTACAAGGAAACGCCAACCAGCTATAGCAACGTTAGCGCTTCATTCAGAGCGGACTGACTGGCCCCGTACCAGGAACGGACGTTAACGCCTCCCGTGACCAGCTTGCAATTACTGCAATACGAAGCGGGCAGCTGTGAAAGGGACGATAAAGCCGATTGTTATGAATTTATTTCAGCGCCCTCGACGGCAGTCAACTGATCGCTGGAGATCTAATTTTTCCTCGTACCGATACCTTTATTGGCGCTATTTCCGTTAAGAGCTTTAAATAGTAATTAAGGTTCTTGATGTTACACAAGAGCTGTAATTATTTAGTTTGCTGAAGGTAGATCTTTTTTCAATGCGAGAACCATCAAGAAAATCAAACCAATTGGAGGCATTAAAGCGGAGAATAAAGCAAGAATAGACACTAAAAGTGGCGTTTCAGTTTTTCGTTTACCTAAGTAGAATCCTGCAATTGCAAAAATAACCGCTAGAATAATTATTGTTTGCCCAACTAATGTTGCATTTATGTCCATGGGTATTCCTTATCACTCATTAGCGCATTGATGCACTAGAATATTTATTGTTATGAAATTTTTAAATTACCACACCAATTAGAATGAAGTAACCGATTATATGGTAGAGCCTGATACTAGTGAGCACGTTTCCCAGCCGAAAAAATAAAGGCCAGAGTTGTAACTTAGTATTCGGCTGGGTAGAGCAAACCCAACGTCCGTTGTTCGCTCATAGCAGTCCTTGTGATGTAGAACGGTAGTACCAGACTTCCTGAGCGAATCTAGTGAAATTATTGGTACTATATCCATGCAATATAAGTTGTTTTTGGTTGAACTACTTTCGAGAGTTAAAAACTATAATGAACAGGATTACTGGATAAAATATGGACATTGCTTTATTCGATTTTGATGGCACGATCACGCAGTGCGATACTTTTACGCCGTTTGTAAAATCGGTGATACCGCGCAATAGGATGCGTTTAGGGCAAGTTTTTTTAGCGCCGTTAATCATTGGTCATCGATACGGTTTAGTGTCGTCATCTTATGTCCGTCAAAAAGTAATTCGAGTTGGCTTTAAAGGTTTATCAGCCTCGACTCTCGCAGAGTTGGGCCGCCAACACGCTGATTCATTTATACCAAAGGTGATACGCCCTCAAGCGATAGAGCGCCTAAAATGGCATAAAAACCGTGGCGACCGAATACTCATTGTCTCTGCTTCACTTGCGGTTTATCTCGACCCGTGGTGTAAAACAATGGGTTTTGAAGTTTGTGGAGTTAACCTAGAGGAAAAATACGGTCGGCTGACGGGACGCTACGTGGATGGCGATTGTACGGCGAGGAAAAAAGCTGACAGAATCCGAGCTGTAGCCAACCTAGATGAGTATGAGCATGTTTATGCTTATGGGGATACCGTAGAGGATACCGAAATGCTTGATCTAGCTGATACTCGATACTTTAATTGGGAAGAAGTCAGTTAACTTTTATTCGTCATACTTTGCGAATTCAGTCTGCTATGAGCGAGAAGCGGACCTTCTGACTTTCAGCCTGCTCCAGCTAATGACTAGCCGTCTCGTTATTGCTAATTTGGGGTCTCATTAGCGATGCACGGCACATTCACTTTGGTAATATTGCGCGTTTTGTTGTTATGCTGTGCATTTAAGTTGTTTACAGTCAATGACATAACAAAAGTTAAGGATTGGATATTGTACGCTCGATAGAGTATTACTGAGTACGCTAAAATGCCTTTGCTAACTCGGAGTCTTTCAAGGCAGGAATACTAAATTGAAAAGTGAATTAAAAACCCAAAAATCACCGTTCGAAAGAGTTCCGAAGTGCGCACGCACAATATATAAATGTTATGTTTTTAAAAAGGTTTAACGATGGAATTTAGTGACAAAGAACTGGCGGTTATAGCCGGAGCAAAGAAAAAGATTAAGACTGCAACATTCTTCAGAGTTTTGCTAATTGTTGCCATGCTATGCGGTATTACCCTGATGGCAACAGGTGTGGTTGTCGCTGATTTTATCGTTTATTTAGCATTCGGCGCAGTTGTTCTGGCTATCGGACTGCCTCAGTTTGGTACTGGGCCAAAATACGAAGAATTATTAAAAATTCTAGAAAGCAAAGCTAATGCGCAGCATTCAAAAACATAACAAGGTGCGGCATTCGGGACCTGCGGCGCCAATCAATGCATTTTAAAACTCTGTCTTCATCTGGCATTATTTCCATGTGAGCTGCAAAAGGCGCAGCCCCCACCGGGCTCGCTAGCGCTCGCCGTTTAGCAGGGCGTTAATGTCTGCTCCTGGCACAAATCGACCACTGTACAACGCGTTCTAATCCCGAGGAGTTTATTCCATGTTAAGGATTATTTTATTCACTCTTATGCTTTCCCCACTAACTGCATTCGGATGTTCCTGTTTAAGCGAGGCAAAGACCTTTGAAGAAGAAATCAAGGAATATGACGCAATTTTCACAGGTATCGCTCTTGAAACCGATCTGATACCAGGGGATTGGGATACCGCGTTCTACAAAACTAAAATGAAAGTCATTGAAGTTTGGAAAGACAAGGCCGTAACTGACTCCGTTTATATTAAAACAAGAACTGAAAGAGATTCTTGTGGTGAAAAAAAAACAACCATAGGCAATAGATTCATTGTGTTTTCGCACGTAACTAAAGATGGTCTGCACGCAACAGGTGGCTGTTCGACATTTATAGATCTAGACCAATTTGAAACAGATATGGCCTCACTCAGTTCAGAAGAAAAAGCAGTTTGGCAGTCAGTTCTTACTGAAATGTGGGCTGGATTAGGTAAGCCGAAAAAGGTTCATAGCAACTAATTCAATTTAGGAAGAATTGTGTTAATTCGAGCGATAAATAGCCAAAAAAATTTAAAACCTTACTTTTATTCACAGTCAACGAAGGTTGGTGTTGTTGGTTGCGTAGCCGGGTTTGCGGTAGCATATCCATTATTCTTTATCATAATCTCAATGTTTGGAATTGAGCCAGACATACCCCTTCGTAACTATGATGGCGGCACCGTTTTGCTAGTGTTTGCTCTGTGTTTTTTACTTCTTTGCGTATCGCTATACGCATTTTGTGCTTTGTCTGCTTTCATTTTTTTTGGCATTAAGTTTAAACAAGGGCACCTCAGTAAACAGGAGCTGATTAACATCGTATTTAAGGGGATTTACCCGACACGATGGCAGCGTGGTCTTTAAATCGGATGCATAAACAAGCGCATTAGCGGAAGCAAGCCAAAAGCTTGGCCGCCGCTAGTTCCAAGCTAACCCCAGCCATCACGCTATATCCGACCAAACAGCATACTCATTGCCGCTGGGGCAGGTGAAATGGAAGCGTCGGCCGCCGGGGAAGTCAAAAATGGGCTTGATGATTTTGCCGCCAGTTTCTTCAACGCGTGTTTGGCTCGCCTCTAGCGCTTTGCTATAGAGCACCACTAAAGCACTACCGGTAGTTGTTGAGGCAACTAAGTCTGATCTGTAAAACCCACCGTCTAATCCAGCGTTTTCTATAGCCGCGTAATCCGGTCCGTAATCTACAAAGGTCCACCCGAAGGCTTCAGTAAAAAACGCCTTTGTAGCTTCAATATCGCGAGCAGGTAATTCAATATAATTGATTTTTTCGTGTGTCATCAATCAGACTCCTTTAGTGGAAGCGGCACCGTATGTATTACCTTGCCCTGAATATCGGTTACTTTAACCAACCGGCTTGCTTCCGAAATAAAAATCCCGGTTTGCTTATTTGGCTCGGTAACAACTATTCGGTCGGAGGGTACTTCGTCTTCATTACCCACTCGGTAAACTTCAATTGTGCAAGGAAAGTGCTGTTCACACCATTTAATATCGACGGGCGTTAATTCTTGCCCTAAGCTCGCCCATTCGGGGCGATTTAAGCGATATTCCGTGCGCGGCCAGATTACAGTTACATCGTATTTTTTTGGAGCAGGTGACCAATAGGTACCGTCCGGCTCAGCCAGTACAACCGGGTTTTTGAAGTCATGGTTTTCAATTATCCACGTGTAACTTTCGGGCTCGTGCTTCACGTGGCTTCGCTCGGTAAACTCGGTTTGATTGACGGTTAGTGGATCAATCTTTAATGCTTCTTTTAAATAATGAGCGAGCCAGCTGTCTTCGTTTATATGTCTATACCCAACATGAATAAGCATTCTGGCACTGGGGTCGTTATTAAATACTTTTTCACGAAGGTTTTTCACAGCAGTGCGTTCACGAACTTCCGTTCCGGTACCAATATCAGACCCGTAATCATATGAAACGAGCTGGAATCCAAGTTGACGTGCGTAGAGCACTAAATTGGCAAAAAGAGGTTCGTTAGTATAGTAACCGGACTTTTCATAGACATAGTTTTTGGAAAGCTTGTCTTCAGCGTCTTCCGCGAGCGCTTCTAAAGCTAAATATCTAAAACCTTTATCCCATAAACGCTTTAACAATCGATAGGTTAGAACGCGGTGCTGAGTTACATGGTGTGCCTCGTTGATCATCACCACTTGATAACTATCTGCCGCTTGAGAAATCGCTTTAATAGCATCGTGCGTTTCCAAATCTTTTACTGCGGTGTTTAGTTCTTCCGAGTTGCGCTGACGCTGATCAAAGGCGTACAAAGCTTGCTGGTGATTACCCATAAATGAAAAGGCAAAGCCACGTTCTTGTAGCAGTACATCCAACACTGCTTGATTATCTTTGTACTCAACAGACAGCTCTTCTAACGCTTCTATGCGAGCACTCAAAGTTTTTCCATTCGTGGCTTCATAAAACCGACTAAACGCCTTGTTTATCTCCTTCAAATATTCTTCTTTAGATAACTCTTCGGCCGCAAGCGGTGCGGCACCCAACAATGTGAAGATTAATACCACAGCGAAATGCAAACTTTTCATAGATTATCTTCCTTGAATTTTTTATGGTCAGCGTGAACTGAGCATAGCAGCTGTTGATAACTAATTGCTAACATTCTTGTTGTGAGGGCTATTGTGAGAAAAGGTAAGTCGCTCGGCGAATGAATTTGGAAACCACTTATTTTTTGATACGCGCTTGGTGACTAAAGAGCGATAGGCGTCAGGTGCTGGTGGAGCCGTATATTGGTGGCGTTTTTGGTTGCAATATCTGCAAGCTGCAACGATATTCTCTTGACGATTATCTCCGCCATCACATCGTGCGGTGAGATGTTCGGCGGTACACTGCAACCACTTAGCTTGCTTGGGTGTTAGGTTATAGCGTTGAATAAACTGTTGCTTATTTGTCTGATGCCATATTGGAAAATTGCAATAAAAGCATCTGTTTGATTGAATTTCTGCGGATTGTTTACGGTTTTTCTGAATCGTTTTCGAGCACATATGCGGCCCTCCATTGTAAGTTTGGAAAGTCCGCATTAGTCATGAACTAGAGGCGGTGGACGCAGCACTCAGCTAACATCATCACGAGATGCCGCACGGCGTACATCCCAGCTCTTAAAATAGTTCTTTAAATTTAATTTTCAAGGCAATACATAAAAAAGAGAGCAATAAATATAAATCAGGGCTGGCGTCTGTATTTGGAGAACCAGAACAGCACCAGTGCGGCCAAGGCGCCTAATGTGTCAGCTAGCATGTCTTTTTGAGCGTCCCATTCATCGCCTTGCGAGCCAAGAAATTCAATGCCGGCATCGCCGCCTTCAATCACAGCAAACTGCCATTCGATAATTTCGTAGGCTGCGGCAATCGCCATGATAAAAAACAGCCCAAACAGCATGGCAGTAAAAGGGCGCGCCCAGTTTTTTCGCACGAGCAATTCCGCGGCGGCGTAGGCATAAAACCCTACGCTAAAGTGCGCAATTCGGTCGTAATGATTCCGTTCGAAATCAAATAGCTCGGTGATCCATTCAAAAGGAACACGTGCAAAGGTGTAATGTGCGCCAATGGTGTGCATGATGAGTAAAACGCTCATCAGCACATAGCTGGTATTACTGAATTGGAAGTTACGATAGGTGGCAACAACGCCAATAAAAATTGCCAAAATGGGGGTCATTTCAGCCCACCACACGCGCATATCTTTCGGGTCTATAAATGACCACACCATGGTGGCAACAATGATTACAGCAAGTATGTGTGGAATGCGTTGTTGCCAAGCCATGGTTAAGTTCCTTTTTTGTTATTATTAAAGGTGAATCTTCACCAATAAATTTAGGTTACGTTCGTCAATTCCGCTAATGCCGAATTTGTTGTTCCAGTGGGCGTATTCAACACCTACGTATAAGCGGTTGTCGTAGCCGACCATTGGGCCAATGTTGTACTTTAGCTGCGAGGTGAAGTTCATTTCTGCAGCGTGGCCTTCGCTGGCCGATGACCAGTCTAAGAAACCATCGTAATAAAAGTTTTCAGCAAAAGGAATGCCCCAAACTGCGGTCAGCTGGTAGTTACTTTCGTAAAATTCGTTGCTACGGCGGTAGGCATTCAGTTGAATGTAATCGAATCCGGTTACATTTAGGTCAGTTCCGACGCCAACAAGGTAATTATCGAAGCCTTGACCAACTTCCCAGGTGGTGGCCACATAGGCGGCTTTAATCAAGCTGTCTTCGGCAAAGTCGTACACTTTAAAGCGTGGCGAAATCTCTGCATAGGTTTCGGTGAAGCCATTGTCTGAATCAAGACGGTCAACAAACAAGAACGAATCGCCCCAGCTGTAACCCCCGGCATGTTCAAAGGTGAACACTTGACGGTCGGTGTCACCAACTTCGTAGTTGCTGCCGTTTAAGTAGGTTGCGCTAATGTCTTGCCAGAAGATTTCCGCCTGCGCAGTTGCAGAAAATAAAAAGCTGCCAGCAATAGCGGCGTTTAATAAAGTCTTAGTCATTGTCATCTCGTTGTAGTTCGTTATTCGTTATTCAAAGGCCAGCCGCCGAGGGTTTTGTATCTATTCACCATGTAACAAAACAGCTCGGCCGTGCGTTCGGTGTCGTAAATTGCCGAGTGCGCTTGGTTGTTGTCAAACTCAATGCCTGCTGCTTGGCAGGCTTTTATCAACACCGTTTGACCTAAAAACACAGCAGCGAGTGCGGCGGTGTCGAAGGTAACAAACGGGTGAAAGGGGTTGCGCTTCAGGTTAGCCCGTTCGGCGGCAGCCATGACAAAGCCGTGATCAAAGGTGGCGTTGTGGCCCACTAAGATACAGCGTTGGCAGCCGGCGTCTTTTTGCGCCTTACGAATGGGTTTGAACATTTCCTTCAGGGCAGCACCTTCATCAATGGCACCGCGTAACGGCGAATGCGGGTCGATGCCATTAAAGTCAATTGCGGCTTGCTCTATATTGGCGCCCTCAAAGGGCTCAATATGGTAGTGCAGAGTTTCATTTGGCACTAAATCGCCGTCTTCATTAAAACGTAGCGTTACCGCAGCAATTTCAAGCAGGGCGTCAGTTTTTGAGTTAAAACCTGCGGTTTCAACATCAATCACCACTGGCATGTAGCCGCGGAAGCGGTTTTTCATGAGCTCTTGTGCTGTTTCGCTGCTCATAAATCTCCAGGGTTTTTGGCGCTGCGTTCAATCAGCTCAATGGCGTAGCCGTCTGGGTCACGCACAAAGGCGATAATGGTTTTACCGCCTTTTACCGGGCCGGGCTCGCGGTATACGTCAGCACCCGCTTTTTTCAGCACATCACAGGTGGCGTAAATGTCTTCAACGCCAATGGCGATATGCCCAAAGGCGCCGCCGTGTTCGTATTCGCTCACGTCCCAGTTGTAGGTGAGTTCAAGCACCGTATGGTCCGCTTCGTCGCCATAGCCGACAAACGCCAGTGAGTATTTGTATTCTTCGTTATCCGCGGTGCGTAGCAGTTTCATACCCAAGTTTTTGGTATAAAAATCAATTGAACGCTGCATGTCGCCGACGCGCAGCATGGTGTGTAATAAACGCATTAGACGCTCCTAATCATCGGATGTTTTGTCTTTAAATTCGCACAGATCTTCAATAATACAGCTGCCGCACCGTGGTTTGCGTGCAATGCAGGTGTAGCGGCCGTGTAAAATGAACCAGTGGTGCGCATCAACTTTAAATTCTGCTGGAATAACTTTTTCTAAGCGGTCTTCCACGGCACGTACTGTTTTACCGGGGGCAAACTTGGTGCGATTGCTGACCCGGAAAATATGGGTATCAACTGCAATAGTTGGCCAACCGAATGCGGTGTTCAGCACCACGTTCGCTGTTTTACGACCTACGCCGGGTAGGGCTTCTAATGCGGGCCTGTCTTCAGGCACTTCACCATTGTAGTCGCGTACCAGTATTTCGCAGGTTTTGATCACGTTTTCGGCTTTCGCATTGAACAAGCCGATGGTTTTTATGTGGTCTTTTACCCCATCAACACCTAAATCAAGCATGGCTTGTGGGGTAGGTGCTGCCGGGAACAGCTTGCGCGTTGCTTTGTTAACACCGACATCGGTGGCCTGTGCCGATAGCAACACAGCAATTAACAACTCAAAGGTTGAGTTGTATTCCAACTCGGTGGTTGGGTTCGGGTTGTTGGCCCGTAGGCGTTCTAAAATTTCAATGCGTTTTTGTTTGTTCATGGTCTCGTTTTAATTTATTGCGACGTGACGCGCGCACGGGTCACGTGTTTCTCAGGCTTCTCGGCGTGGGCAGCGCGGTAATTGTCTACCCAGTTTTTGCCGGCAATGATAAAGCCCATGACAATAAAGGCACCCGGCGGCAATATGGCCAGCAACAGCGGGTAGTCCACGCTAAACAGTTCAATACGTAAGCTGGCAGCCCAGTCGCCCAGCAGTAGGTTGGCGCCGTCAAATAAAGTACCGTTACCGAGCACTTCGCGAATGCCGCCCAGCAGCACCAGTACCAAGGTAAAACCAATACCCATCATCAAACCATCAAATGCCGAGTGATGCCACGGATTTTTCGAGGCATAAGCCTCGGCGCGGCCAATAATGGCGCAGTTGGTGACAATAAGCGGAATAAAGATACCCAGCGATTGATACAAGCCGTACACGTAGGCGTTCATCAGCAATTGAATCACGGTAACGAAGGTGGCGATAACCATAACGAACACTGGAATACGGATTTCTTTCGGGACAAAATCACGCACTAAACTTACCGTAATGTTCGAACCAACCAACACCAATAAGGTGGCAAGGCCAAGGCCTAAGGCGTTGGTGACGGTGGCGGTAACTGCCAGCAGTGGGCATAGGCCCAACAGTTGCACTAACGCGGGGTTGTTATTCCACAGCCCTTGCCATGTGAGTTCTTTGTAGGTGTTCACAGGGTTACTCATTGTTGCTGCCTCCCGACTGGTCTGCGTGGCAGTTTTCAGGCGCGTTAAACCATTGCTGCTGATTCTTTTCAAATACCAGCGCGGCACGTTTTACCGCTTGCACCACGGCGCGTGGGGTAATGGTGGCGCCGGTAAACTGATCAAACATGCCGCCATCGCGTTTTACCGCCCATCGTTGATCGTCTTCGCCGTTCACACGTTGGCCGTTAAAGCGGGTTATCCAGTCGTTTTTGCGAATTTCAATTTTGTCGCCAAGCCCCGGGGTTTCTTGGTGCTTCAGCGTGCGCACCCCAGCAATGGACGCATCAGCGTTCAGGGCAACCAATAAATGAATGGCACCGCTGTAGCCATTTGGCGCGGTTACTTCAACGGCCGCAGCGGTTGGTTGATTGTTCACATAGGCGCGGTATACGCGGCGCGGTTGTGAGCCTAACTCGCTATTGCTTATTAAGGTACAGCTTTGATACAGGTCATTGTCGTGCAATTCAGGTGGAATAACCTGATTCAGCACACGCAGCAGCTCTTGTTCCTGTTGGCGGGCAATGGGCTCTTTAGTGAGCATAGAAGTCATGACCACCAGCAAGGTCGCGACGATAGCAAAGGCCGCCAGAATCAGGCCATTGCGCTGCATACTTTTGAACATCATGAGCGACCTCCGTGGCCATAGGCAACCGGTTGGGTGTATTTATCAATGACCGGCACGGTCATATTGGCCAGCAATACGGCGAAGGCGACCGCATCGGGGTACCCACCCCAGGTGCGTATCACAAACACGAGGAAACCAATGAATAAACCAAACACCCAGCGGCCTTTATTTGAGGTTGCTGCAGTAACCGGGTCGGTGGCGATGAAAAATGCCCCGAGCATGGTTGCGCCGCTTAGTGCGTGCAGCATTGGGGTAATGGCCTGATCGGGGTTAAACATCCAGTACACGGCGGCTGGCACCAGCAAGCCAACTAACATGCCGCCAGGAATGTGCCAGCTGATAATTTTCTGTTTGATCAAGACTAAGCCACCCAGTAAGAAGGCGATGTTGATCCAGGCCCAACCGACACCGGCTAACCCACCGAAAATAGGCTTGTTGAGTGCCTCGGTTAGGGTGAGTTGGTGATTTAAGTCATTGCGTAAGCTATCCAGCGGGGTTGCCATGGTCACGCCATCAACGCCCATGCGCAGTTGTTCAAGATTGTAGCCGCTGCTGGTAAAGCCGCTAAAAATAAGCTGTGCGGTATCGCTGATGGTTACCTGCAATTGCGCCAATTCATTCGGTACTGGCCAACTGGTCATTTGCACCGGAAACGACACCAGCAGCAATACGTAGCCTGCCATGGCTGGGTTAAACAGGTTTTGTCCAACGCCGCCGTACACGTGTTTCACCACGATAATGGCAAACGCGGTACCAATAACAATAATCCACCACGGGGCCAGCGCCGGAATACTAATTGCCAGCAATACTGCGGTAACAATGGCGGTATGGTCTTGCCATGCATGGCCAATAGGGCGGCCACGCAGGCGCATGGCCAGGCCTTCGGCTACCCATGCGGTAAGTAGCGCAAGCGCCAGTTGTATGTATACGCCTACGCCGAAAAAGTAGGTTTGTAGCAACACGCCCGGTATCAGGGCTACGTACACCCAGCGCATGACTTGCTGCGTGGTACGGCGTTGATGGGCGTGGGGCGAGGCCGCTATTTTAAAGGTCATGCGTCGTCACCTTCGGTTTTTTTGTCGGCCGCTGCTGCGGCTTGTGCTGCTTTACGCGCTTTGGCACGGGCAATGGCTGCTTGCACGGCGTCTTGCGGGTTATCGCCACCTTTTTCAGCAGCTTCGGCTTGCGCTTTTTTGCGGGCTTCAGCGGCTTTACGGTGGCGTTCTAAGCGTTCTTCTTTCTCGCGTTCTAAGCGCTCTTGGCGCGCTTCAAAACGTTCACGTGCCACTTCTGCTTTGGCTTGTTCACGGGCAATATTACGAATCTCTGCTTTGGCTTTGCGGTAGTAGTGCACCAACGGGATTTCGCTTGGGCACACATAGGCACAGGCTCCGCATTCAATGCAGTCAAACAGGTTTTGCTTTTCTAAGCCATCGTAGTCTTTGGCTTTGGCGAGCCATACCATTTGTTGGGGCAGTAGTAGTGCAGGGCATACATCCGCACACGCGCCGCAACGAATGCAGGCCATTTCGTCTTGCGCCGGGGCCAGTTCTTGGCTGCTGGGTACTAAAATACAGTTGGTGATTTTCACCACAGGCACACTGAGGTCTGCCAGCGTGAAGCCCATCATTGGGCCCCCCATGATGACCCGTTGCTCGGGTTCAGGTTTGAAGCCGCACTGTTCCAGCACGTAGTCGACCGGCGTGCCAAGGCGAACCCAATAGTTACCGGGGCGCTCAACATTTTCGCCGGTAACGGTTACTACACGTTCAATGAGTGGTTTACCTTGCACCACGGCTTGCGCGACGGCGTATGCAGTTCCCACGTTTTGCATGACCAAGCCCACATCAATGGGAAGGCCACGGCTTGGCACTTGGCGATCGGTGAGCAACTGAATCAGCTGCTTTTCGCCCCCAGAAGGGTATTTAACCGGCACCACGCGTAGCGCAAGTTTGGGGTGATCGTCCAGCAAGGCTTCAAACGCGCTAATGGCTTCAGGTTTATTGGCTTCAATGGCTATCAGCGCTTTTTGACAACCGGCCAAATGCAGCAGTATTTCGGTGCCGTCTATGATGGTTTGTGCATGTTCACGCATGAGGCGGTCGTCGGCACTAATGTAAGGTTCGCATTCCACGCCATTGATGATCAGGTAATCCAGTGGCCGCTGCAGCGCAAGTTTCTGTGCGGTAGGGAAGCCAGCGCCACCCAAACCAGCGATACCGGCTTGTTTAATGCGCTCCAATAGGTCAGCGCGGCTTACCGCGGTGTAATCAGCAATGGGCGCTAAGGTTATGGCGCTATCGTCACCGTCAGCCGTAATGGTAATGATGGTGTCGGCCAGCCCTGATGGGTGAGCAATAATGCCTTCGCCAATCGCCGTTACGGTGCCTGATGTGGGGGCATGTACGGGCAGGCCGTTGTTCACGCCAACTTGGGTGAGCGCTTGGCCTGCTTTTACCTTATCGCCCACTTGCACGAGCAAGTCGCCGGGGGCGCCAGAGTGCTGTTTAACCGGTACATTATAATGTGGTGCCAAAGGCAACTGACGAATTGCCGATTGGTTGGACAGTTCTTTGCGCTCCGGCGGATGGATACCGCCAGGAAACGTCCAAATGTGGCCTGCTTCTATCGCTTTAGTTGCTGCGGACATTAGTTTGACGACTCCACCACACGTACTGGAATTTGTTGTAAATCCCACTGCCAATTTTCAGGGCGCACAGGCACTGGCACCATGTCGATACAATCAACAGGGCATGGCTCGACGCAGAGGTCACAGCCGGTACATTCATGCGCAATAACGGTGTGCATCTGTTTTGCGGCACCGAGAATGGCATCCACCGGGCAGGCTTGAATGCATTTGGTGCAGCCTATGCATTCGTCTTCACGAATCACCGCTACTTTTTTAACGTCTTCTTGGCCATGTGCTGCGTCAAGTGGTTTGGCTTCAACGCCCATCAGCTCAGACAAGTTCTTTATGGTGGTTTCACCGCCCGGCGGGCATTTGTTGATGTCATCGCCGTTCGCAATGGCTTCAGCGTATGGCCGACAGCCAGGGTAGCCGCATTGACCACATTGCGTTTGCGGCAGCAGGGCGTCTATCTGATCAACGATGGGGTCGCTTTCCACGCGAAACCGTACCGCGGCAAAGCCGAGTATTAAGCCAAATATCAGCGCGAGTACGCCCAATACGCTCAGTGCAGTAATTAACGTCATGCTGTTGTCACCAACCCACTAAAGCCCATAAAGGCTAATGACATGAGGCCGGCAGTGATCATTGCCACTGCGGCGCCTTTAAATGGAATAGGCACATCGGCGGCGGCGAGGCGTTCGCGTAAGGCTGAGAATAAAATCAATACCAGCGAGAAGCCGATGGCTGCGCCGAATCCGTACACAATGGACTCAACGAAATTATGTTGTTCATTAATGTTCAGCAGGGCAACACCGAGAACCGCGCAATTGGTGGTAATTAAGGGCAAGAAAATACCGAGCAAGCGATACAGCGTTGGGCTGGTTTTATGCACCACCATTTCAGTGAATTGCACCACCACGGCGATAACCAGAATAAAGCTCAGCGTTTGCAGCGCCATCAGATCCAGCGGCGCCAAGATATATTGATTAACCAGGTAGCTGGATACGGATGCCAGCGTGAGCACAAAAGTTGTCGCCGCAGACATGCCAATAGCCGTCTCGAGCTTATTCGAAACGCCCATAAACGGGCACAGCCCGAGAAACTTAACCAATACAAAATTGTTGACTAATACCGTTGCCACCAACAGCAGCAAGTAGTCACCCATGGGAATATCCGTCCAATTGCGTTTGATGGGTACTATTATCGAATGTTTAGCGCTTTGAAACAACCGATGAACTGTAGTGTTATTCAAGTTTGTCACTGAATATTCATAAATCTGTCATGTCGCTGTTACGCCTGTTGGCTAAATTTCAACCAAGCCAGCACCGGCAAGCCACGTGAGGCACCGAGTTATGACAGCTTTTATGGCCAAATGGTTGTTTAAAGTCAGTCAATTTGATCAGCTTACATTTAGCTGGCTGAATAGGCGTCTGCAACGGTTATGTAGGCACCAAGTGGTGCGGTGGGTGTCGCGTTCGGGCGATGGCTACAGTTATGCGGTTATTGCATTATTGATTGCAAGCCTGCACGGCGCTGAGAGCATACCGCTCATAACCACCTTAGTGGTTGGTTTCGCGCTGGAAATACCTTTATTTACACTGCTGAAGCGGTTGCTTAAACGGCAACGACCGTATCAAAAAAATCCGCATTTTAATTCGATTATTCTCGCTCATGATCAATTTAGCTTTCCGTCGGGGCACACCACGGCTGCGTTCTTGTTTGCCGGAATTATGAGCGCGTTTTTCCCTGGCTGGTCGTTGCTACTGTTCGGTTGGGCAAGCGCTGTTGGTGTTTCGCGGGTGTTACTGGGCGTGCATTATCCTGGCGATATTTTCGCGGGGGCCACACTGGGTTTGGGTATTAGTTGGTATGCGTTAGCGGTAACTGGCTAACGGCTGCTGTTTATAAAGAAGGTAGTAATGGAGGAAGTATGCGTATTCTAATTGGCGTACAAGGCACCGGGAATGGTCATTTAAGCCGCTGTTCAGCGTTAGCTGAGGCACTTTCAATGTACCCAGATGTTCACACACAATTTTTGATTTCTGGCCGCGATCGCAATCAATTATTTGATATGGATGCGTTCGGTGACTGGCAATGGCGCCAAGGCCTCTCGTTTGTGGTGGAACAAGGCCGCGTGAATGTGCCTGAAACCTTGCGTAGAAATCAGTGGGGGCAGTTTTGGCATGATGTTAAGGCGCTCGACCTGAGTGAATATGACTTAGTGGTAAGTGACTACGAGCCCATTACTGCATGGGCGGGGCGTTTTCAGCGCAAGCAGGTGATTGGGTTAGGGCGTCAGTATGCGTTTTACAAACCCACCCCAAGCCTGCCTATTTCGCTGGCGCAACGGCAAATGCTGCGTTGGTTTGCGCCAACGGACAGACCGGTAGGCATGCATTGGTTTGATGATGCGTCGCATATTTTGCCGCCGATTATTCATCAACGAGGTCGCACGCAAACCATGCAGCCAGGGCATTATGTGGTGTACTTACCGTTCGAACCGCTGGCAGCGATTCACGAGCTGTTACAACCATTTGATGGCGTAACCTTTCATGTGTTTCATCCGCAAGCTGAACGGCAGCAGGTTGGACACATTCATTATCATGCGCCATCGCGAATTGGTTTTGCCGAAGCTGTTGCACGCGCAGAAGGTATTATCAGTAATGCTGGGTTTGAAACCTCCAGCGAAGCGCTGGCGGCGGGTAAGAAAATTTTGGTTAAACCGCTAACTGGGCAGTTTGAACAAACTGCCAATGCACAATGCCTGCAACGTTCGCGTTTGGCTCAAGTCATGTGGACGTTAGACCAAGCGGCCGTTGCGGAATTTCTTGAACACGGCATGGCAAACACCTGTCATTGGCCAAACGTGGCGCAAGCAGTGGCTGAATGGTTGCGTAATGGCGCGCAGGAACCTGTGCACGAGCTTAGTGCAAGATTGTGGCAGCGTTCTGAGTTTGAAGACTATATGGAATGCTTAAGAAGTTACTAGGAGCGTTTCTATAGAATGGCTCCCCAGGTTGGATTCGAACCAACGACACATGGATTAACAGTCCACCGCTCTAACCAACTGAGCTACTGGGGAACACATCCGACAACGGGTGCGAATGTTAAAGGCGGTTGGGGCCTCTGTCAATACTAAAAAATGCTGTTTGCTTGTTTTGTGCTCAAACCGTTGAAAAAAATTAAAGTCAAGTATTTGAAATGAATGCAAGTATCACATTTGATATATCGTTAGTTCGTCCTTGGTTATCCACATGCACCCCAATCGCACGTGTTTCAATGGCTAGACAATCTTATCCACTAAATCTGTGGATAACCTTGTGGGAAACTGTGTGAGTTATCATTAATGGTGGGCTATTCGGGCTGATTTAGAGATTGCTTAAAAATTGGCTTCAAATTTAAATTATCAATAAAAACAGATGGTTATATAGTTGGTTTACAGGGCGTGTAAAGTTTTTCAGGTGCGCATGTCGTTCGTCGCATTTTGCATCGGTAATTGTGCATTTCTTACCTTATTTGTTCACAAAAGCGACGTTCAGAAAGGTCAAGTAACTTCGTGTAAATACGAACATTAATTTTTTGTGACGAACAAATTTTAAACGGCTGTTTTAATGCTTTTGTCACAGCCGTGTCACAAAAGGAATTGCGCCCAATAAATTATGCTTGGGCGAATTCTTTAATACGACGTACCGCTTCTTTTAGGGTGTCTAAACTGCATGCAAAAGAGAAGCGGCAATGGCCTGGTGCACCGAACGCTGAACCTGGAACTAAAGCTACCTTGGCCTCATTTAGAATCATTTCGCACAATTCAACGTCTGAGCTGGCGCCTTTCATAGCCATTAAGGCGTCAATATTGGCAAAGGTGTAGAAGGTACCGTCACCGGCTATGCACTGCATACCTGGAATTGCGTTCAAGGCATCCACTAAGTAATCGTGACGCTGTTTGAATGCTTTGACCATCTCGGTGATGCAGCTCTGATCGCCTTCAAGTGCTGCGAGGGCAGCCCATTGGCTGATGCTGGCTGGGTTCGATGTGCTTTGCGATTGAATCTTCTTCATGGCAGCAATCAGCGGTTTAGGACCCGCCGCATAGCCGATGCGCCAACCTGTCATTGCGTAAGCTTTGGAAACCCCCGAAAGAATCACGATGCGGTCTTTCAAGTCAGGCGCGACCATGGCGATGTTGTGGAAGCTTTCTTCGCTCCACAAAATATGCTCGTACATGTCGTCAGTCGCGATCAGAACTTGCGGGTGTTGACGCAATACATCAGCCAAAGCTTCTAACTCAGCTTTGGTGTAAGCGGTGCCAGTTGGGTTTGACGGACTGTTTAAAAACATCAACCGGGTGTTCGGGGTGATAGCTGCTTGTAATTGCGCAGCAGTAATTTTGTAGCGTTGATCAATACCGGCTTCAATAAAAATAGGTTCGGCACCAACCAGTTTTGCCATATCTGGGTACGACACCCAGTAAGGCGCAGGAATGACTACTTGATCACCTGGGTTGAGCCAGGCGCTTAACAAGTTAAAGATACTGTGCTTGCCACCCGCTGAAATGAGAATTTCGCTGGGTTCATAGCTTAAGCCGTTATCACGTTTAAATTTATCAACCACAGCTTGTTTCAGTTGCGGTATACCGTCAACCGCAGTGTAGCGAGTGTGGCCAGCATCAATAGCGGCCTTCGCTGCAGTTTTGACAAATTCAGGTGTATCAAAATCAGGTTCACCCACACCTAAACCAATCACGTTGTGGCCAGCGGCTTTCATTTCAGCGGCTTTTTGAGAAACAGCCAAGGTTGGTGACGGTTGTATAGCATTAACGCGGTCGGATAATTGGTATTTCACGGTGCGATCCTAAACATAGAAGGGGTGAAAAAGTTGCAGCCACTATAACGTTTTCGCGGAATTTTGTCTATTCGATAGCGGCTTATAACATAGCGAAAAAACTTAAAATTCGTTACACTACGGCTTCTTTTTTCAACACCGGTTACGTAACACATGAGCCAAGCTGTAGCGGCAAAATCTCTACTTCACGATCCAATCCAACCCACACTCTGGCGGATGACCTGGCCAGTGATCATTGGCGTGTTGACGTTAATTAGCTTTAACGTGGTTGATACGTTTTTTGTTGGCATGCTCGGCACCGACCCACTGGCGGCGGTAAGCTTTACCTTTCCGGTAACCTTTACTGTTGTCAGTTTGGCCATTGGTCTTGGCATTGGCACGTCGGCGGTGATAGCCCGTAAGCGTGGTTCCGGGCGCGAGGAACATGCCCGTTTTGATGGCACCACGGCATTAACGGTGTCGGCATTATTGGTCATGGTGCTGGCGTTAATTGGCTACCTGCTCATGGACCCAATTTTCAGCATGCTACGTGCCCAAGAGCGCCTGTTGCCCTACATTCATGACTACATGACCATTTGGTTTATTGGCTCAGTGCTGCTGGTGACGCCGATGGTGGGCAACGCCGTGCTGCGGGCGTCAGGCGATACCCGCACCCCGTCACTCATTATGGCTTCGGGCGGTTTGCTGAATGCTATTTTTGACCCTATTTTTATTTTTGGCTTGGGTCCAATTCCGGCCATGGGCGTGCAGGGTGCTGCACTGGCAAGCTTAGTGTCATGGATTATCGGAACGTTTCTGGTGCTCTGGTACCTCAAATATAAGAAGCTACTGGCTTTTCGTGCACCGGCTGATGCCAGTTGGCTGCGCTCGGCGCGTCAGATTCTAAGTATTGGCGTACCCGCCGCGGGTGCGAACATGCTGACACCGCTGGCAATGGCCGTAATTACCGCAATTATAGCCGCCTACGGTGCGCCTGCAGTGGCAGCTTTTGGTGTGGGCTCCCGATTGGAGTCGCTGGCAAGCGTGATTATTCTAGCGTTATCGATGTCGTTACCGCCGTTGATTAGTCAAAACTTTGGTGCGCAGTCATTTGACCGTGTCGGGGCTGCGTATCGCGTTGCCATTCGCAGCGTGCTCATCGTACAACTCATTATTTATGGGATATTGATTGCAACGGCACCTTGGGTTGCGGCGGCCTTTACTGATGACCCTGAAGTTGCGCGTTTAATTCGATTGTTTATTTATATTATGCCGCTGGGTTACGGCTTGCAGGGCGTTATTATTTTAACCAACTCAAGTTTGAACGCATTGCACCGGCCGATGAACGCTTTGGCGCTTAGCGTCGTACGTTTATTTGTAATGTTTGTGCCGTTTAGTTGGTTAGGTGCGGTGCTGTACGATATTCCTGGATTATTTATTGGCGGTGTTACCGCCAACGTATTTACGGCAATTATTGCCTGGTTCTGGTTCCAACGGGGACTAAAAAGCGAAATATCTCGCGAACGCGATGGAGGTCATCATGAGTCGCGCATTTGAGCTCAAGTCTGACTATCAACCGGCTGGTGATCAACCCCAAGCGATTGAGAAGTTGGTAGACAATTTAGAAGCGGGATTAGCGCACCAAACGCTGCTTGGCGTAACGGGTTCAGGTAAAACCTTTACCATGGCCAATGTGATTGAAAAAGTGCAACGGCCAACCTTAATACTGGCGCACAATAAAACCTTGGCGGCGCAATTGTATGGTGAAATGAAAGAATTCTTCCCCAATAACGCGGTGGAATATTTCGTTTCCTATTACGACTATTATCAGCCGGAAGCTTATGTTCCCACCACCGATACGTTTATTGAAAAAGACGCGTCCATAAACGAACACATTGAACAGATGCGTTTGTCGGCAACCAAAGCATTAATGGAACGCCGTGATGTTGTGTTGGTTGCTTCGGTGTCCTGTATTTATGGTTTGGGTGACCCTGAATCCTATATGAAAATGATGCTGCATTTGCGCCGTGGTGACATCATTGATCAACGCGATGTTTTGCGCCGTCTGGCGCAGTTGCAGTACAAACGCAATGATGCTGCGTTTGAGCGCGGTACCTACCGTGTTCGCGGTGAAGTGATTGATATTTTCCCGGCAGAATCTGAGCAATTGGCCATTCGGGTGGAGCTGTTCGATGATGAAATTGATCGCATTAGTTTCTTCGAGCCGCTGACAGGGCAGGTGACTGAAGCCGACGTGGCGCGTGCCACCGTGTATCCAAAAACGCACTATGTAACGCCGCGCGAGACCATTTTAGGCGCCATTGAAGAAATTAAAGAAGAACTGAAAGATCGTAAACACCAGTTGTTAGATCTGAACAAATTAGTTGAAGAGCAGCGCCTGAGTCAGCGGGTTCAATACGACATCGAAATGATGCTGGAGCTTGGCTATTGTTCAGGCATTGAGAACTACTCACGGTATCTGTCTGGACGTTCACCGGGCGAGCCACCGCCAACGTTGCTGGACTACTTACCAGACGATGCCTTGCTGATTATTGATGAGTCGCACGTTACGGTGTCGCAAATTGGTGCGATGTATAAAGGCGACCGTTCGCGTAAAGAAAACTTGGTGAATTACGGTTTCCGATTGCCGTCAGCGCTGGATAACCGGCCGTTAAAATTCGATGAGTTTGAAGCTATCGCACCACAAACCATTTATGTGTCCGCAACGCCGGGCAAATACGAGATTGAAAAATGCGGCGGCGAAGTGGTGGAGCAGGTGGTAAGGCCGACCGGGCTGATTGACCCGACCATTGAAATTCGTCCGGTGGCAACGCAGGTTGATGACTTGATGTCTGAGGTGCGTATGCGCGTGGAGTTAAACGAGCGCGTATTGGCCACCACACTAACTAAGAAAATGGCCGAAGATTTGTCGGATTATTTAGACGAGCATGGTATTCGTGTGCGTTACCTGCACTCTGATATCGACACCGTTGAGCGGATGGAAATTATCCGCGACCTGCGTCTGGGTAAGTTTGATGTTTTGGTGGGTATCAACTTGCTGCGCGAAGGCTTGGACATGCCAGAGGTTTCCTTGGTGGCGATTCTTGATGCTGACAAAGAAGGCTTCTTGCGTTCTGACCGCTCGCTGATACAAACCATTGGCCGCGCGGCACGTAACCTTAACGGTCGGGCGATATTGTATGCTGATCGTATCACCGGTTCGATGCAGCGCGCGATTGATGAAACCGATCGTCGTCGTGCGAAGCAAGTGAGCTACAACGAAGAGCATGGCATCACGCCAAAAGGCCTGAATAAACGTGTGACCGATGTGATGGATCTTGGTGGCGGTGGTATTCGTGCGCCACGTAAAGAAAAGCAGCGCACCGCTGAGCCAGAGCCAGTTTACGATGCGGCGATGTTTGATCCGAAAGTGGTGATGCAGAAAATTGTGCAGACCGAAAAAGAAATGTATCAGGCGGCAAAAGATTTGGAGTTCGAGAAGGCTGCGGCGCTGCGCGATGATTTAACCAAGCTGCGCGAGCAACTTAAAAGACTTTAAGAGCGTTATTCGTTACTCGTTATTGGTTACTCGTTATTCGTTAAAAACGAAAAACCGGTTTGTGTTGTCTTTTACCAATAACGACTAACGATTAACGATTAACGCTGTCACAGCTATCGATATTTACTATTAGATATATAATTTGTAATTGCTATTATCTATCCATAGGAAATTAATGGGGGATATCGCAATGGCGAAGACAGTTTCTTTTGGTGTCATGCACGTAAGCGTTGCGTTTACACTGGTGTGGTTAATGACAGGTGACATTGTGCTCGGTGGCGCGGTTGCATTGATTGAGCCAGTCGTGAATACATTTGCATACTATTTTCATGAGAAATACTGGGCTGCGAGGAAACAGCGGCAGCAAGGTCGACAAACCGAGACTGTCCACGTAGCATAACCGCACGAAATTATCCCCGCTGGGCATTGTTCCAGCTTGATGCAGAGATACACAGTGCGGTTAGAACCAGGTGATGAACGCTATGTAACGCTCGACGGTGTGTTGAAAACGCCGTTGAGTTTGCTGTTTATGTTGCTGTTTTTTATGCGTGGCTATGCTGCCTGGATAATTTCGCTCACCTTTATTGAAGATCCCAATCGTTTATTGAAATTCTTCTACACCAGCACCGAGCAATTTGGTTTGGCGTTATTGGTTGGCGCACCGGCGATGCTCATTTTTGTGCTGCTGACGCAAATCAAAGCCGAAATGGCTGAATGGGTGCGACAAGCATTTCGCATCATGCCGTTATTATTGTGGTTCAGTTGGATAGTCGACGGCGCCTTGCTGTTAAGTTTGGTCAGCAATTTGTGGCCAGCGTTTTCAATGGTTAAAGCGTTGTTGTTGTTTGGTTGGCTAATGGCCGGATGGATGCTGTTGTTCTCAAGGCATCTAAAGCGATTCAACGCGTTAGTTGTTGTTCGTTAGTCGTTATTCGTGAAATACGTTTGGGGATGTTTTTCCGTTTTTTGCTTTCCGAATAACGAGTAACCAATAACGATTAACGCTCTTCTTTTGCAAAAGGAATTGGTGGATGGTACTGGGCTCGAACCAGTGACCCCCGCCTTGTAAGGGCGGTGCTCTCCCAGCTGAGCTAACCATCCATCAGGGAGACACAGAGAAAAATGAAGTAGTGGTGGATGGTACTGGGCTCGAACCAGTGACCCCCGCCTTGTAAGGGCGGTGCTCTCCCAGCTGAGCTAACCATCCTTTTCTCTGCGTTGCGGGGCGTATTATAGGGAGCTTGACGATACTGTCAACAGGAAATATCACTCGATTTGTTCGACTGCTTGGTTTTTCACCATTTCGCCGTAAAAATCAACATCCTGCTTAGTAAAAAGACAATATTCTGTCATTTCGCCTAATGCGCCTACCGCTGCTTCTTGGTAGAATGCTAGGGTAATCTTAGTGCAAAATAACCCGAATAATGCGGAGAATGCAAGAATTATGACAGTAGTCACTCGATTTGCCCCTAGCCCAACCGGCTATCTTCATGTTGGCGGTGCGCGCACGGCCTTATATTCTTGGTTGGTTGCTAAGGCAGCTGGCGGGAAATTTGTGTTACGTATTGAAGATACTGACCGCGAACGCTCAACCCAACCAGCAATTGATGCCATTTTAGAAGGCATGGAATGGTTAGGGTTAACGTGGGACGAGGGCCCGTATTATCAAACCAAACGCTTTGACCGTTACGGGCACTTCATTAACAAGCTGCTGGACGAAGATAAAGCGTATAAGTGTTATTGCTCGACCGAGCGTCTTGAGCAAATGCGCGAAGCGCAAATGGAAAAAGGCGAGAAGCCACGTTATGACGGGCATTGCCGCGATAACCCGAATGTTTCAGGCGATACGTACGTGGTGCGTTTCCGTAACCCGCAAGAGGGCAGCGTGAAGTTTGATGACCATATTCGTGGTCATATCGAATTTTCCAACGCAGAGCTGGATGATCTGATTATTGCTCGCAGTGACGGTACGCCAACCTATAACTTCTGTGTTGTCATCGACGACTGGGAAATGAAAATCACGCATGTGGTGCGTGGTGAAGACCATATCAACAATACCCCACGCCAAATTAATATTTTAAAAGCGCTTGGCGCGCCGGTGCCTGAGTACGCGCATGTATCCATGATTTTGGGCGACGACGGCAAGAAGCTTTCGAAGCGCCACGGAGCTGTGAGCGTTATGCAATATCGCGATGACGGCTACTTGCCAGAAGCGGTGCTGAATTATTTGGTGCGTTTAGGTTGGTCGCATGGCGATCAAGAAATCTTCAGTGTTGACGAAATGATCAAGTTATTTAGCTTGGATGACGTAAACAAAGCAGCGTCAGCATTTAACACCGAAAAGTTAAACTGGCTGAACCAGCATTATATGAAGAGTCTGCCAGTTGAGCATGTAATTCCTTATTTGCAGTGGCATTTCACCGACCAAGCCATTGACGTGAGCAAAGGCCCAGCGCTGGAAAAATTGATTCCGCTGATGGCTGACCGCGTTAAAACCTTGAAAGACATGGCCACGCAAAGCCGATTTTTCTATGAAGAGTATGAAGACTTTGATGAAGCGGCTGCGAAAAAGCATTTACGCCCAGTTGCACGTGAAGCGCTTGAAGCGGTGCAAGACAGGCTAGCGTCGCTAACTGAATGGAATGCACAGACCATTCAGGCTGCTATCCAACAAACAGCGGATGACTTGGGCGTTGGCATGGGCAAGGTGGGTATGCCATTGCGCGTTGCAGTGTCTGGCTCAGGTAATTCGCCGTCGCTAGACGTAACGCTGGAGTTAATTCCGCAAGAACAAGTGGTAGGACGTATTGCTCGCGCAATTTCGTTTATACTTGAGCGCGAACAAGCGCAGTAATTATTCGTTAAGCAAAGGCGCCCAGGGGCGCCTTTTTTATGAATATGATGAGTTGCGCAACAAGTCATACAAAACGAGAGAGGGTTGAATGCCAAAAATTCGTCAGTTAATTGCTAATAATTCAGCTTGGGCAAAACGTATGCTTGAGCAGGACCCTGATTTTTTTAACAACCTGGTGGCGCAACAAACGCCTGAGTACTTGTGGATTGGTTGTTCAGACAGCCGTGTACCGGCAAACCAAGTGGTGGGTATGGCACCCGGTGAACTTTTTGTGCACCGTAATGTTGCTAACCAAGTAATTCAAACCGATTTTAATTGTCTGTCTGTGGTGCAATACGCTGTTGAAACACTCAAGGTGAAACACATTCTAGTGGTGGGTCATTATGGGTGTGGTGGTGTGCGTGCTGCGACCGAAAGCTGTAGTCATGGCTTAGTTGATCACTGGTTGTTTCCAATTAAAGATATTTATCGCGAGCACCACAAAGAGCTTGAAGCGATAACTGACGAGAAAAAACGCATTGATCGTCTGTGTGAACTGAACGTGATAGAGCAGGTGGGTAACCTTGCCAAAACAACCATTGTTCAGCAGGCTTGGGACCGTGGCCAAGACTTAGCAATTCACGGTTGGGTGTACAGCATTGAAGACGGTTTAGTGCGCGATATGGAAGTAACTGTGCGTGACAGGGAGTCGTTAGAGCGCATTTATCACTTCGACGATTAAAACCCAGAAGTGGTGAGAGTTTAGGCAGAATTGATCGTGATTTGTTCGAACTGTCTTATTTTTCGGCAAACGATTCATTTTACCAAAAAAAAGGTTGACGGTGGTGCGCGAATTACCCTAGAATTCGCCCCGCTGTCAGGGTACTGATGCAGCACACGAATATTTAGTGTTGGTGTGGGGCTATAGCTCAGCTGGGAGAGCGCTTGCATGGCATGCAAGAGGTCAGCGGTTCGATCCCGCTTAGCTCCACCAAAGCTGCAGCTCAGTAGTGAAAATCTGATAGTGTTTTAATTCTGGTGCGTCCCCTTCGTCTAGAGGCCTAGGACACCGCCCTTTCACGGCGGTAACAGGGGTTCGAATCCCCTAGGGGACGCCACTTCTTTAAAACCGTTATTCGTTGGTCGTTATTCGTTACTCGCAAGAGCTAAACCAATAACGAATAACCAGTAACGTGTAACTAGCACTGCAAGTCCTTGTCCCCTTCGTCTAGAGGCCTAGGACACCGCCCTTTCACGGCGGTAACAGGGGTTCGAATCCCCTAGGGGACGCCACTTCTTTAAAACCGTTATTCGTTGGTCGTTATTCGTTACTCGCAAGAGCTAAACCAATAACGAATAACCAGTAACGTGTAACTAGCACTGCAAGTCCTTGTCCCCTTCGTCTAGAGGCCTAGGACACCGCCCTTTCACGGCGGTAACAGGGGTTCGAATCCCCTAGGGGACGCCACTTCTTTAAAGCAAAAGCGTTATTCGTTGGTCGTTATTCGTTACTCGAAAGCGCAAACCAATAACCAATAACCAATAACCAATAACCAATAACTGTTATCGTTTTTGCACTAACTCCAGTAAATGTTCTTCCATGATATCTGCGATAAGCGGTTGTGCTTCGCGATTCGGATGAATACCGTCACCTTGCATTAAACTTTCATTTTCAATAATGCTTTCCATGAAGAACGGAATAAGCGGCACGTTTTGCTGTTCGGCAACCTGTGGAAAGATGTTTGCGAACATTTCACTGTAGCGCTGGCCGTAATTCGGCGGAATTCTCACCTGACTTAACGCAACTTTCGCGTCCTGCTGTTGCAAATGCATGATAATCTGTACCAAATTGTCTGAGATAGCTGCTGGGGTAAAACCGCGCAGACCATCATTGCCGCCAAGTTCAACAAATACTGCGTCAGGTTGATGGCGTTCGATAACCCCAGCTAAACGATTTAATGCACCTTGGGTAGTGTCGCCACTAATGCTGGCGTTAATGAGCGTAATGTCAGGATATTTTTCGGCCCAACGATCTTGCAGCACGCCTACCCATGACTCGCTTTGCGCCATGCCGTAACCGGCACTGAGGCTGTCTCCTAAAACAACAAGTGAGACATTTGCCGAAACTGGACGTATAACAACCAACAGTGCGACGATAACCAACAATTTAGCTAGGAAGTTTTTCATAAATGCTTATTCAAACCACTCAATTAGAGAAAAAAGTTACAACTCAAGACGGTATTCTACACATTTTACAGCCGATTGACCTCTCCATAAAAGAGGGCGAGACGGTGGCTATTGTCGGTGCATCCGGCTCTGGTAAGTCGACTCTACTCGCGTTGCTTGCGGGATTAGACCTTGCAAGTGGCGGAGATGTTTCTATAGATAACGTAAAGTTGAGCGATTTGGATGAGGAGCAACGCGCAAAAGTGCGCGCCGACAAAATTGGCTTTATTTTTCAGTCGTTTTTATTGATCCCCAGTTTGACTGCGTTAGAAAACGTGATGTTACCAGCCGAGCTGGCAGGGCATAAAAATGCTGAGCAGCAGGCACGCGACTTACTGACCAAAGTAGGTCTTGGCGAGCGTTTGACCCATTATCCAAACCAATTGTCTGGCGGTGAGCAACAACGCGTTGCCATTGCACGGGCGTTTATTGGTACACCTAAAATTCTATTCGCGGATGAACCAACCGGTAACCTGGACGCCACCACGGGGCATAAAGTTGAAGACTTATTGTTTCAAATGAACGAAGAGTCGGGCACCACATTGGTGATGGTTACCCATGATGCGGAGTTGGCAAATCGTTGTCAGCGCGTGTTACGCATGGATGCTGGTCGACTGGCTGAGGTGACGCGCGATGTGGCATAAGATTTCATGGCGCTTATTGCGCCACGAACTTAAGCGTGGCGAATTAACCATTATGGCGGCGGCAATTGTGCTGTCGGTTACTGCCGTGCTGTCGTTGTCGTTGTTTACCGAACGGCTGCAAACTGGCTTATTGGCGCGTAGCGCAGAATTCTTAGCGGCCGACCGTGTGTTGAGTTCACGACGAGCCATTGCTAACGAATGGGTCGAGCAGGCGCAGGAATACGGCTTGCGTACCGCGAATCGTGTGGTATTCAACAGCATGGCGTTCGCAAAAGATGAACTGGCCTTGGTGGATATCAAAGCGGTTAGCGATGGCTATCCGTTGCGCGGTGAGCTGCGCACAGCGCGTGAGCCTTTTGGCGAAGAAAGCACTGCGGAGGGTTTGCCTGGTGCTGGCGAAGCTTGGGTTGCTGCAGCTTTGTTTCAAGAGCTTAACTTACAAGTTGGCGACCAGATTGAAATTGGTGAAACGAGCTTTAATGTAACCCGCGTACTGACTTACGAGCCCGATGTTGGTTTCTCGGTATTTACCGACAGCCCCAATGTTTTGATTAATTATAGCGAGCTTGAGCAAACGGGCTTGATTCAGCCGGGTTCGCGCGTGCGCTACAACATTTTGTATGCGGGTGAAGTGGCACAGTTGGAAAGCTACTACGAGTGGCTTTTACCACAGCTAAATGATGACACCCACAACTGGCGCAGTATTGAAGATGGAGACAGCCCGTTGGCGCGCAGTTTAAAGCGTGCTGAGCGGTTTATGTTGCTTGCGAGCCTACTGGGTGTGGTTCTTGCCGCAACCGCGGTGGCGGTGGCCGCACAACGCTACTGCCAGCGCAATTATGACGTGGTGGCTATTTTCAAAACCTTGGGTGCCGACAAAGCACAGATTCAGCGTATTTTTATTCTGCATTTGTTGCTACTGACAGTGATTAGCATCGCGGTTGGTTTAGCGCTCGGTTGGGTGTTGCAGGCTCAAGTTATTGAGTTTGTAGCGGCGCGGCTTGGTGCAGAACTACCTGCGGCCGGGATAAAACCTTACCTATTAGCCTCGGCAACGGGACTAGTGAGTGCGGTGATGTTTACGTTGTATCCATTGTTGCGCTTGATTTCGATTCCACCGCTACGGGTACTGAATCGGCAATTGACCGGTACCGATAAACTGCGCTGGCTGCATTGGGTGGCCTCAGCGGGAACAATTTATGCGTTGCTGCTGATTTATAGCCAACAATGGTTGCTGTCGACTGCGTTGTTCGCGGGTGGCTCGGTGGCCGCGGTGTTGTTGCTGTTGGTCGGGCGGGTATTTATTCGTGCAAGCCGACAAGCAGGTATGCAGGCGGGTAGTGCATGGCGCTTGGCCATGGCTGGTTTGCAGCGCCGCGCCCAAGAAAACAGCGTGCAAATGCTGAGCTTTTCAACGGCCATTATGTTGCTGCTGTTGGTGTTAGCACTGCGTAATGAGCTTCTTGATGATTGGCAGCGCCAATTACCCGATGATGCACCGAACTACTTTATTGTGAATGTGGCACCAGATGATGTCGGTGAACTGCGTGAGCGCTTTGCTGAGCGCGATATTGTGTCAAATGACATGTATCCAGTGGTACCGGGCCGGATGACGGCCGTTAATGGTGTGCCGGTACGTGATGAAGTGACGAAAGAAGCTGGCGGCGACGAAGCGAATACCCAAACCAACAATGCGGAACAGCGCGAAGGTTTTGGTCGCGAGCTGTCGTTAACGTGGCGCGATGACCTGCCACCGAACAATACGATTGTGGCTGGTGATTGGTGGGGCGAAACGCCACAACCGCAGGTGTCAGTTGAAGCTGAAGTTGCTGAACGAATGAACTTGAGCGTGGGTGACCAGCTTGAATTTAACATTGGCGGTAACACCTTTGAGGTGCCGATAACTAGTATTCGTGAAGTGGACTGGGGAACCTTGCAGCCGAACTTCTTTATGATTTTTAATACGGCAACCTTGGAAGATTTTCCAGCAACATTCATCTCGAGTTTTAATTTGCCGCGCGAGCGTCAAAGCGAGCTGTATGAGTTGTTCAAACCATTCCCACAAGTGTCACTGATTGATCTTGATGCCATTATGGACCAACTGCGCGAAGTGATTGAGCAAGTCAGCATTGCGATTGCGTTTGTGCTGGTGTTGGTGCTGATTGCTGGAATATTGGTGTTGCTTGCCCAAGTTCAGGCTTCCATGGAGGAGCGTCAAAAAGAACTGGTGATTTTGCGAACCTTAGGTGCACCGGCGAAGTTATTGAGTCGTAGTGTTACCTACGAGTTTGTTATTTTGGGCGCAATTAGCGGGCTTATCGCTACCCTTGCAATGGAGTTGTCGCTGTGGATACTGCAAACCCAAGTGTTTGAAATGGGCGCAACCTTGCATTGGCGGTTCTGGTTAGTTGGCCCGGTAGCGGGTGCGCTTGTAGTGGGCACACTTGGCCGCTTGGCGTGTAACCGATTGGTACGCAGAAACACGGCGCAGTTGATTCGTAAGCTCGCGTAATGCGAGCTTACGCTTTGAAAGCCGCTTGAATGTGCTCAGCAAATAGTGCTGGCCAATGTTGATCATAGCTTTTGCGAAACACCGCAAAATGACCAATACGGCTGGCATTAATATCCGCTGGTGCTATCACATGACGTTGCTGCGGCGCGTTGGCGTAGAAATCATGCATGGCGTTGATGTTATGCGCGGTCAGCATTTCATCGTCGGTAAAGCTCAGTGAGGTGATGGGCGTGGTGATGTTAGCGTAGCGTTGATAGTGCTGCTCCGCGCCAACCAAATAATCTGGGTGCAAACACCAACTGCGCCATTGTTGCATGGCTGCTGCCGGTACATCGCCAACAATCCCCAGTTTACGGCCAGGAAAATATCCGGCTAATGGAATCAGCCATGGCGTAATAGCACGCCACAAAACCCACGACTTATACTTCAATTGCGGCTTGGTGTCTTTCCAATAGCCCGTGCCTGTGGCGACGGTGATCATGTGTTTTACGTGCTGATTATTTGGCACTAAGCCGAACAATTGCCCGCCAATACTATGCGCGAACCACACTAAAGGTAGCTCGGGGTGCTGGCTTACCGCGTAATCAATGACTGCGGCAGCATCATAGGTTGCCCAGTCCGTTACTGTGGTGGACACCTGCGCGAGTGGCTTGTCAATTGACGCACCAATGCCGTAATAGTCGAAGCTGATGACATGGTAGCCTTGCTGACATAACCATTCGCAAAAGGACTGGTAAAAAGCTTGTGGCACCGCCATGGCAGGTGCCAGAATTATGACCCCTTGCGCCTTCTCGGCAAGCCATTCATAGGCGACCACTTGGCGCGTTGGTGCCGCCTGTAGCGTAATCCGATGTGGGTTGGTCATATTATGGCAAGGCTTTGATATAAGGTTTTACCGTTACTTGATGGTAGACGCCTGCGGCGATATAAGGGTCGGCATCGGCCCACGCTTGCGCGGCCGCTAAGCTATCAAACTCCGCCACGACCATAGAGCCAGTAAAACCCGCTTCGCCCGGGTCAGCACTGGCGATAGCTGGGCATGGGCCAGCAACCAGCAGGCGGCCATCGGCTTGCAGTTGCTTGAGGCGCTCCAAATGGGCAGGGCGGGTTGCGCGGCGCGCAGCTAAACTGTTTGGTGCATCTTCGGCCCAAATAACAAACCACATTATTCAATTTCCTCTGCGTCTTTTTCACGATCAGTGTGATGTTTAAACATGTAAGCGCCAGAAAATACGCTAAATACCAGGGTGGCACCCAAAATGCCGAACACTTTAAAATTAACCCATGCGTCAAGGCTCATGGCTTCGGCAATGTAAACATTAATTACGGCAAGGCTGAGGGCGAAAATTACCCACGCATAGGTAAGGCGGTGCCACGCAAAAACGGGTAAGTTAATTTCGCTACCAAGCATACTCTGTAATGGACTTTTCTTTTTCCACCACAAGCCAATTAGCAGAAATAGTGCGATAGCGAGATAAATGACGGTTACTTTGATCTTAACGAACCACTCATCGTGTAAAAAGAGTGTGATGCTGCCGAATATCAGTACGGCCCACATGACAATCCAGTGGCGTGGGGTAATGGGTTCGCGCATAAACTTCATGCCAATAATTTGCATCACGGTGGCGATCATCAATACCCCGGTGGCAATAAAGATGTCACCGAGTAGATAAAAAACGAAGAATAAAATTAACGGCAAATATTCGAGCACTAACAGCATGATGAATTCCGGTTTACGATAGTTTAAGCAGTGTGCCAGAAAAGTTTGTGACGTACTAGATTCAATGACTACACTGTAACATGATCAATTATAGAAATTACTCAGCAAGAGGCCAGCATGAAATTATTAATAACGGGTGGAACAGGACTCATCGGTTCGGCGCTGATACCTCATCTTGTGGGTGATTATCAGGTAACGGTAATTAGCCGCAATCCGCAACGGGCAATCGAGCGTCTTGGCAATAGCGTTCATGTGGTCAAAAGCTTAGATGAAATATCCGAATTAAGTGACTTTTATGGCGTGATTAATCTGCAAGGTGAGGGAATTGCGGATAAGCGCTGGAGTTCGCGTCAAAAGTTACGCATTGAACAAAGTCGTTGGAACATTACCCGTAAGCTTACTGAGCGTATGCAAAATGCGGCGCAGCCACCGCAGGTGTTTATCAGTGGCTCGGCAATTGGTTATTACGGTGCGCAGGGTGATACGCCAGTCACCGAAGCGACTAAGGTAGAAGCGGACGATTTTGCGCATCATTTATGTGCTGAGTGGGAGCGCCTAGCGCTTGCGGCACAATCAGAAAAAACGCGTGTGTGCGTGTTACGCACCGGCGTGGTATTAGCGCCTGAAGGGGGTGCATTGAAAAAGATGCTGCCGCCTTACCTGTTAGGGTTAGGTGGCCCGCTAGGGCACGGTAAACAAGGCTTTAGCTGGGTTCATTTAGACGACATGGTCGGCATTATTCTGTTTTTACTGCAGCACGAACAAGCGCAGGGCATATTTAATGCCACCGCACCGCAACCGGTAGCACAGCAAGAATTCAGTAAAACGTTAGCGCGAGTTCTGCGCAAGTCGCATTTTATGCGGGTACCTGCGTGGGCATTGAAGTTAATGCTGGGTGAGATGTCACAGATGCTACTAACCGGCCAATTGGTGCTACCTGAGCGTTTGCAACAGGCCGGTTACCAATTTAAGTACCCACAGCTTGAGGCGGCACTTAAGGATTGTTTGTTGCCTTCTTCATAGTGCGGACAAAACGCTCTAGATGCTCGGTAAGTTCGGCTTCATTGTGTTGATATTGCTCAATAATACGCACAATAGCCGAGCCACAAATTGCCCCTGCGGCACCTGATTCAATTGCCGCGCGCACGTGTTCCGGTGTGGCAATGCCAAAGCCGAGCAGCGGCGGGGCACTATGGTGTGCCTTCAGCAGCTTGATGACTTCGGTGGCAGGTGCTTGCATTTGTGTGTCAGCACCGGTTACTCCTGCACGACTCAACAAATACACATAGCCTTGGCTATTTGCGGCAACCCGCTCAAGGGTTTGTTCAGAAGCGTCTGGCGGAGCAATGTAAATGGGGGCAATGCCATGCTGTTTTGCAGCTTCGCCGAAAGGAATGCCTTCGCGAACCGGAACATCGGCAATCAGCACTGAGTCGACGCCAGCCTTTGCGCAGCGCTGATAAAAATTATCAGAACCCTTACTCACCACCAGATTTGCATAAACCAGTAAACCTATCGGCAGGTCAGGATGTCGGGCACGGATGGTTTCGATAATGTCGAACGCATCACTGATACGGGTGCCTGCCGCCAATGCGCGAATGTTTGCTTGTTGAATGGTGGGGCCATCTGCCACCGGATCAGAAAATGGTAAACCCAGTTCAAGCGCATCAGCACCGCCAGCAATTAATGCTTCAATAACTTTTAGGCTCAACTCGGGGGTTGGGTCGCCCAGCGTCACGAAGGGCACAAATGCGCCTTGGTTGGCTTGCTGTAAGTTGTTGAAAAGGTTTTCGTAACGGCTCATGCTTGCTCTCCCTGTGCAAAGATACGGCGCACGTGATCAATGTCTTTATCGCCACGTCCAGATAGATTTAACAACAACACTTCTGGCGCATCCGGCTCAGCTGCACGGCGCAGCGCATAAGCCAATGCGTGGGCAGACTCAAGCGCTGGAATAATGCCTTCATGTTGAGCCAGCAGTTTAAACGCTTCAAGGGCCTCGGTGTCAGTGACCGACTCGTAACGTGCGCGGCCAATTTCACGTAAATGGGCATGTTGCGGGCCTACGCCGGGGTAATCCAGCCCCGCGGAAACGGAATAGCTTTCTTCAATTTGACCTTCGTCAGTTTGCATTAAGAACGAACGGCAGCCGTGTAATATACCTGGTTTACCGGCGGCCAAGGTGGCGCCGTGTTCATGGGTGTGAACCCCTTTGCCAGCAGGCTCAACACCGACCAATTCAACACCGGTTTCGTCAATAAACTCGGCAAACATACCAATGGCATTGGAGCCACCACCTACGCAAGCAATCACTTCGTCGGGCAAGCGGCCAATGCGTTCAAGAATTTGCGCCTTTGCTTCGGCTCCAATCATGCGGTGAAACTCACGAACAATGGTTGGGAATGGGTGTGGACCTGCCGCAGTACCCAACAAGTAATGGGTGGTGCTGTAGCTTGCGGTCCAGTCGCGCATGGCCTCGTTAACGGCGTCTTTCAATGTGCCGCTACCTGAATCAACGGGTACCACTTTGGCGCCCATTAATTCCATACGAAATACATTCGGCTGTTGGCGGGCCACGTCTTTGGCACCCATGTAGATAATGCACTCAAGGCCAAGCAATGCACAGGCTAATGCGGTTGCGGTGCCGTGTTGTCCTGCACCCGTTTCGGCGATGATACGTTTTTTGCCCATGCGCTTAGCGAGCAACGCTTGACCCAGTACTTGGTTGGTTTTGTGTGCACCGCCATGCAGAAGATCTTCGCGTTTAAGGTAAATTTTAGTTCTATTTGGCGACGTTAGCGGCAAATTGCGACAAAGTGACAACGGCGTTGGACGGCCGAGATAGTTCTTTAATAAGTCAGCAAACTCAGCCTGAAAGGCAGGATCATTTTGTGCATCAATAAACGCTTGCTCCAATTGATCAAGCGCGGGGAGCAATATTTCTGGCACAAATTGGCCGCCAAAATCACCAAAGTAAGCTGAAAGTTTTTGTGGTTGGGTACTCATGATACTGCCTCCTGACCTTGGTGCGTGCGGTCATTGGTTTTTCCGTAAGTGCGAATGGATTCAAAAAGTGCAATGATTTTACCGGCGTCTTTACGGCCCTTGGCATACTCCACACCAGAGTTTACATCAAGGCGCGTTACCCCAGTTGCCAGCGCGGCTGGCAAATTGTCTAAGCTTAAGCCGCCAGCCAAAATGCACTGGCTACGCTGCGCGGCACTTAGCCCTTCGAGCAAAGCCCAATCAAATGGCTGACCACTGCCACCGAAGCGGTTATCCAGCAGGAAGGCGTCGACTTCCAATTGTGGCAGCACCAGCGGTTCATCAACGCCAACCGCCTTCCACACCTTGGTATGTGCAGGCAGGGCTTTGCGTAACTCGCTGATATAGTCAATGTCTTCTTGCCCGTGTAATTGCACCACGGCCAAGTTAAGTTGCTGTGCGGTTTGTGCCACCTGGGTTAGCGGCTGGTCCGCAAATACCCCAACAAAGGCAAGATTAGGCTCAGCGGCGACGATTTGCTGGGCTTGTTCACTGGTGACAAAGCGTGGTGAATGGCCAACAAATATTAGCCCACCGTATGCAGCCCCAGCTGCGCGAACGGCCATGGCATCCGCCGGTTCAGTTAAACCACAAACTTTGTGTTCACCATAGATGAGTTCACGGCAGGCCTGGTCCACGTTTGCTTGTTTCGATAACGCGCTGCCAATTAAAAATCCGTCAACAAAGGGGGCTGTGGCAGTTACTTGGCTATGCGTTTCATAACCGGACTCTGCCACCACCAACACGTCGTTTGGAATGCGCTGACTCATTTCAATACTACGTTGTGGGTCGATTGTTAGATCGTGCAAGTTGCGGTTATTAATGCCAATTATTTTTGCTTTTAGGCGCAGCGCTCTATCCAGTTCTTGCTCCGTGGCAACTTCCGTGAGTACGTCCAGTTTTAATTCTTCGGCTAGGGTAGCAAGTTGCTTATAGGTGTCGTCGGTTAAAATCGACAGCATCAGCAAAATGGCGTCGGCGCCAAAATGACGGGCGAGTACCACTTGCTCGGGCATGACAATGAAGTCTTTGCATAAAACCGGCTGGCTAACCGCAGCACTTACCGCGGCAAGATAGCGAAAGTCACCCTGAAAGTAGTCGGGCTCGGTCAGCACTGAAATTGCATCGGCATAACGGCTATAGGTTTGCGCCAGGCTGACTGGATTAAAGTCTGGACGAATCAATCCTTTCGAAGGCGATGCTTTTTTGCATTCTAAAATAAAGCTCGCACGTGGCTGTGCTAAGGCTTTGTGTAGGCTGCGACGGCTGGGTGTGAGGTTGGCTTGAATCTGCTCAAGATTCAATTCAGCCAATTGCTCAGCGATACGTTCACGGCGCGCGGCAACAATGGTTTCAAGTACAGATGCGGAATCAGCCACGGTTAAACTCCTGCAATTTATGTAAATGCTCAAGCGCAGTGCCAGCTGCTAAGTGCTCAAGCACAGCGCTGGTTGCTTGGCGTAGGTCACTGAATTGATCGGTAACATACAACATAGCAGCCACGGTCACGGCTATGGCATTGTGCTGCGCAGCGGTGGCTTTTCCTGCTAGCACCTGTTGCAACAATTGTGCGTTAAAGTCAGCGTCACCACCGGCAAGTTCGGCGACACTGGCTTCAGCGACACCAAAATCTGCTGGGGTTAGGGTGTACTCGTGCAGCTCACCATCGCGCAATTCAACCACATGGGTTGGGCCATGCAAGGCAATTTCGTCAAGCCCGGAACCGTGCACTACCATGGCCCGTTGGCAACCTAACAGGCGCAGGGTTTCGGCCATGGGGCGGCACCAGCTTGGGTCATATACGCCTAAAACTTGCGCATCAGGGCGGGCTGGGTTCACCAACGGGCCAAGTAAATTAAATAGGGTGCGCGTTTTTAAGGTTTGGCGGCTTGGCATCGCATACCGAATGCCGGGGTGGTAGTGCGGTGCGAATAAGAAGCAAAAGTTATAATCGTCCAGTTGCTGTTCAGCAACTGCGGGGTCTTGTGTGACCGACAGCCCGAGACTTTCGAGTACGTCGGCTGAACCTGAACGCGATGACACACTGCGGTTGCCATGTTTGGCAACGGTGAGGCCCATGCTTGCCGCAACCAGTGCTGCGGTGGTGGATATGTTCATGGTGTTGCTGCCATCGCCACCGGTGCCACAGCTGTCAATTACAGGCCGTTGCGGGCGTTGAAACGGCTTTGCCGCGCGGCGCAAGGCTTGTGCTGCACCTGCCATTTCAGGGGGCTGTTCACCACGTAGCTTCATGGCAATCAGTGCGGCCGTTATCTGAATATCATTGAGTTCGCCTTTTACTAAGTGATCAAAAAGCTTCTCGGCTTGCTCTAGCGTGAGTGCTTCGCCATTCAGTAAGGCATTAAGTGTTTGCATCATTAACTCCCGTACTGCTTAAACAGGTAGGCCACGGTTTGCGCTAACAGCTGGCTGCCATGGCTGGTTAAAATGGATTCAGGATGAAACTGAAAGCCTATCGCCTGGTACGCACTGAACTCTGCAGCCATGGGTATAGCACCTGTTGACGCGAGAACTTTGATGGTATCGGGCAAGCGGTAGCCGCACAGCGAATGATAACGCGCGACCGTTAGTGGGTTGCTGAGCGCCTCAAACATAGGGTGCGGGCGTGTTTCAATCAGTGCTTTTTTGCCATGTACCGTTTCGTGACACCGGTCGATATCGCCACCGGCTGCATGAATCAACGCTTGGAAACCAAGACAAATACCTAGCATAGGATACTCGCCTTGCGCTAATTGGATCAGTTCTAATAGGTTACCGGACTGCGCTGGGTGGCCAGGGCCGGGCGATAAACACAGCAATTGGCGGCCTGGGTACGTGCGCATGCTGTCGATTAATGTTTGCGCAGCAATGTCATTGCGATAAATAACCAGCGGGTAACCCAACTGGCGTAACTCATCCACCAAGTTGTAGCTGAACGAGTCAAAATTATCGAGCAGTACGATGCGATCAGGCGTGTTTTTTGCAACGCTAAGTGAGGCAGATGTCATATTAGTTTACCTCCGCAGGCTGATTGGCTGCGCGTATTGCT
The DNA here is from genome assembly GCF_048267825.1 of Pseudidiomarina sp. Taxonomy (NCBI): domain Bacteria; kingdom Pseudomonadati; phylum Pseudomonadota; class Gammaproteobacteria; order Alteromonadales; family Idiomarinaceae; genus Pseudidiomarina; species Pseudidiomarina sp. The sequence goes on along the minus strand of NZ_JBLWWR010000001.1, from coordinate 405,612 downwards.
TCAATGACTGCCCGCGCTTTGTTTTCTGTTTCGGCCACTTCTGCGGCTGGGTCTGAGTCATGCACAACACCCGCGCCAGCTTGAATAGTGGCAACACCGTCACGTACAAAGGCAGAGCGAATGACAATGCAGGTGTCCATATCGCCGGCACTATTCAAGTAACCAACGGCACCGCCATAACTGCCACGGCGTTGTTGTTCAACGTTACGAATAAGCGTTGCAGCACTAATTTTCGGGGCGCCAACCAAGGTGCCCATGTTCATGCAGGCGCGATAGGCGTGCAATGCATCAAGGTCGTCAGCCAGTTGGGCAACCACACGTGAAACCAGGTGCATCACGTGCGAATAACGGTCAACTTGCAGCAAGTCGGCGACGTAACGGGTGCCGGGTTGGGCAATACGGGCTAAATCATTACGTGCTAAATCAACCAGCATCATGTGCTCGGCCAGTTCCTTTTGATCAAGCCGTAATTCCAACTCAAGTCGGCTATCCAGGTCTGAATGAATACGCCCTTGGCTATCTTTGCCACGCGGGCGAGTACCAGCAATTGGGTACAGCTCAACTTGATTGGTTGCCGCGGTATACTTTAAGGCGGATTCCGGTGAGGCACCGAACAATTCAAATTTATCGGTACGCAGGAAAAACATGTAGGGTGACGGATTGGCCTTTTTGAGTTCGGCGTAGGCCTGCAAGCTATCGCGGCAGCTTAACTGAAAGCGGCGCGATGGAACCACTTGGAATATATCGCCCGCACTGATGTGTTCTTTCAAATCCAATACCTGACGGGCAAAATCCGCGGCGCTCGGGCTTACTTTGAGTTCGTTGGAACAGGTTTGGCTGGCTACCGGTTTTTGCACCGGTGGCAACTGACACAGTGCTGCAATGTGCCCAACCTGCAGGGCTATTTGCGCATAATAATCTTCGCTATGTGGACCGCTGATCAAGCTCGCGAGCAATTCCGTGGTGCGCTGTTGATGGTCGATAACCAGTAAGGTTTCAGCCAGATAAAATTGATAGTCAGGGCAGTTATTCTCGCCTTCTGCAACATCTGGCAGCTGTTCAAAGCTGGCCACATAATCATAGGCAAACACACCACCGAGGAAAATCGCCATGGGGTGCGGCTGGCCATGTTGCGTTTTTTGTTGCAGTTGCGTTTGTACTATACGCAACGGCTCGATATTACTGGCTGCGCGCAGGCGTGTGTCTTCATCACAGCCTGAAGGTGGTGGCGCAAATTCACAAACTAACTGCCGGGCTTGCTGGGTCAATTCGCACAGCGGACTCAGTTGCTCTGCTAACCATGGCAATAGCGCCTCACCATTTGGTGTTAGTGCTTGAATGGTTACTGTTTGCTGCTGACAGGTAAACTGCACAGCGGCATTAACCATCACCAAGCTCTTTAAGTTTTGGCGCGACTGAATTTCAGCCGAATCAAGCAATAAACTATGCTGATTGGGGCCGCACAGGCGTTGATATAACGCCAACGTGTCTGCCTGATAGGGCAGTTTCATGCGCAAGCTGGTTAGATAACCGGGTTTTTCAATAATATCCACGCGTTGCTACTCTCACTGTTGAGTGTTATTTCGATATCATTTGTCTATACAAGTTGTATAACTTTTAAAGACCGCTTGGTATCGATAAGCGCGCATAAAAAAACCCGCTTATCGAAGCGGGTTTTATCAAACGTGTCACACACGCACAGATGCATCGCCCGCTAGCTTGGGAAATGCCACCACCAGTTTTTTACTAGTTGAGTCTGTTGCGTAACTGTTTGCACGTGTGTTTCCTTAATAGGATGTAAACTTGTATAAACGATGCGAAGAACTTATCGCGATTTAAGCATAATGTCAACGCACATTGTGCTTCATAATACGGGCTTTTTGGCGCTGCCAGTCACGATCTTTAATGGTGTCGCGTTTGTCATGCGCTTTTTTACCTTTTGCCAGGTAAATTTCAAGCTTAACTAAATGCTTTTTCCAATACATGGCGGTGGCGACGATGGAGTAGCCTTCGCGCTCACTGGCGCCGATAAGCTTGTCGAGCTCACGCTTTTTCAACAGCAGTTTGCGGGTACGCTCAGGGTCGCACACAACGTGACTTGAGGCGGACAACAGCGGTTGAATTTGAGCGCCCAATAAATAGGCCTCACCGTCCTTAATGATCACGTAGGTGTCGCTAATATTGACCTTACCGGCCCGAATGCTTTTTACTTCCCAGCCTTGCAGGGCTACACCCGCCTCAAATTTGTCTTCGAGGAAATATTCGTGGCGCGCTTTTTTGTTTAGCGCGATGGTATTTGAATGCTGATTTTTTTTAGTTTTGCTCATGCGGCGTATTATACCGATGACGCGGCAAAATAAAATTTGTTTATGCGCAATTTGTTGCGCTATTCAAACACAGCATATGGCGTGTTTGAGAGGGTGAATCGGGTTAGGAAATGCGCTATCATGCCGATCATTTTTACGAAACCCGTACAAAACGAGGAAGTCGATGCCAACGATAGAACGCAGTGCTTTGGTGCCATATAGTGACGCGCAGATGTATGCATTGGTGAACGATATCGATTCTTATCCTGAATTTGTACCTGGCTGCAGCACTGCGAGTGTGTTGGAAAGCGATGAAACCAGCAAAGTGGCGCGCCTGGATATTAGTAAAGCAGGCATCAGCAAGTCGTTCACCACCCGCAATACTCTAGAGCCCTTTCAGCGCATTGGTATGGAACTGGTTGACGGGCCATTTCAATATTTACGGGGCGGTTGGAGTTTTCATGCGTTGGATGAGAATGCATGCAAAATTGTGCTTAAGCTTGAGTTCGAATTTGCGAACCGCTTATTAGGTATGGCGTTTGGAAAAATATTCAACGAACTACAAAGCCGTATGGTTGATGCTTTTGTGCAACGCGCGCAACACGTGTATGGGGCGAAGTAAGGTATGGCACCGCAACAAATTCAAATTGAAGTAGCATACGCAACGCCGGACAAGCAACAAATTATTCCACTACGGGTACCGGTTGGTACGGTGGTTGAAGAGGCGATTGAACGGTCGCAAATTAAGCATTACTTTCCAGAAATTGATCTCACCGAACAAAAAGTTGGTATTTGGAGTAAAGCTGTTAAATTGGATCATGAATTGCGTGAGGGTGACCGGATAGAAATTTACCGGCCGCTCATTGCGGATCCTAAAGCTGTACGTCGTCGTCGTGCAGACCAAGCTAAGGACGAAGGCCGCGCAGACCCTGTAACGGGTGGCCGTCGTCGAACTCGCGGTAATGATTCGGCTGAAAAAGCCGAGGAGAACAACTAAGTCGTGGCTGTTACGCTCTATATTATGCGCCATGGTGATGCCGAACCGGCGCAAGCACTCAAAGCTGATGCAATTCGACCCTTAAGCTCAATGGGCGAGAGCGAGGTGCTGGCCAGTGCTAAATGGCTCAATGGCTATTTACGTAAGCAGGGCGCAACGGGGTTGGATTGGTTGACCGTCAGCCCATTTATTCGTGCCCAGCAAACGGCCACTATTGTTGAGTCGGCCGTGCACGTTGCCGCACGTGATATTACCGACGATGCAATTCCTGAAGGCGACCCGCAACAGTTTTGTGATTGGATGTTCGCCATGTTGCAAACGCACTATAACAATGCGCAAAACATTATGTTGGTCTCACACATGCCGTTTGTTAGTTATCTGGTGGCAACTTTAGATCAAGATACACCACCGTTGTTATTTCCTACTGCAGGTATGGCGGAGATGCGTTTGGATGTGGAAATGCGTCGCGCGCAGTTTGTTCGCATGATTACGCTTGAGTAACCATCACCAACAACGAACGATTTTCACTTCAGTAAAACTAACAGCGTGGCATTCCCCCCGTAGGCCGCCGGGGCCTGATGAAAGGCCCTGACTGCTGGATGCTGAACCAGCCAATGTGGCAAATTTTCTTTTAATATTCCCTTACCATGCCCACTCATGACAGCACAGCATTCAATCTGCTGCTTCACACAGGCGCGCAGCAGTGCGCCCAATTCACGTTTGGCGACAGCTTGCGTCATGCCGTGCAAATCAAGCAGCAATTCGGGTGGGAAATCGCCACGACGCAGCTGCTTTAAGATGTGTGACGATTCACCATCCGCACAAAACCGCACCGGACCCTCCGGGAAATGCGCCCGAAAGTTGTCAGAAAAAAAGAATTCGGCCTGTTGCTGCCGCGTTCTTTGTTCGGTCTTTTGCTGCGATCGTATTCGGCGTTGTTGCCGCGGCGCTTGGTAGGTTTCGCTGCGAATACGGCGATCGACCTTCACTTGCTCGCGAAATAGCGCGAAATCATCGTCTAAATCATTGCTCATGAGGTGTATTTTTGTGCCTATGGTTGTGCATCAATTGATGCGAAAACACTGCTATTAGGGTATCTTATGGGGCAGTACAGAACAACTTCGGAGAATACCTTGACGCAATTTTTAGCCACAACAGTTCATGACGCACTGCGTTGGGCGGTGAGTGCCATGCAGCGCGCTGATATCTATTTTGGTCACGGTACCGATAATGCGTATAGCGAAGCGCAGTTATTATTGGGGCATGTGACTGAGCTTGATTTTGATCAGTTGGAGCAATTTCAACAAGCGCATTTGCAAGCGCAGGAATGGGACGATTTTGTTGCCTTAGTTACCGCGCGCATTGATGAACGCAAGCCTGCAGCTTATCTGATTGGCCAGGCTTGGTTTGCGGGTTTACCGTTTATGGTGGATGAGCGCGTGTTGGTTCCGCGTTCACCCATAGCCGAGCTTATTGATAATGGTTTTGCGCCTTGGGTTGCACAAGAGCCCGCACGGATTCTTGATTTATGTACTGGCAGCGGTTGTATCGCGATTGCTTGTGCTTATGCGTTTCCAGACGCTGAAGTGGATGCGCTCGACTTGTCAGTGGATGCTCTGGCCGTGGCTGAAGAAAACATTGCCATGCACGGGCTTGAAGAGCGGGTGGTGCCGATTCAGTCGAATTTATACGACAGTGTGCCGAAGCAACGTTACGACCTGATTGTCACGAACCCGCCGTATGTTGATGCCGAAGATATGGCCGACTTACCTGATGAGTTTCGTCATGAGCCGGAACTTGGCTTAGCAGCGGGCGATGATGGCTTGGATTTGGTGCGCACCATTTTACGTGAAGCACCTGATCATTTGACTGAAACCGGCGTATTAGTGTGTGAAGTTGGCAACTCTTGGGTGGCCTTGGCTGAACAATATCCAGACGTACCTTTTGAGTGGGTCGAATTTGAACATGGTGGTGACGGCGTATTTGTGTTGTCATACGCTGACTTAGTTAATTATCACGAACAATTCTGAGAACATAATTTATGGCGGCGAATACTTGGGGTGAACTATTCCGTGTAACAACCTTTGGCGAGAGTCATGGCGCTGCGCTGGGCGCAGTTATTGATGGTTGCCCGCCAGGGGTTGAGCTGTCAGAAGCTGATATTCAACCGTTTTTAGATCGCCGTAAACCGGGGCAGAACCGCTTTACCACTGCGCGCCGCGAAGCCGACGCCGTGCGCATACTCTCCGGTGTGTTTGAAGGCAAAACCACCGGCGCGCCTATTGGCTTGTTGATCGAAAATACCGACCAACGCAGCAAAGATTACAGCGAGATTAAAGACAAGTTCCGTCCGGGCCATGCAGATTATACCTATGCGCATAAATACGGGCATCGTGACTACCGTGGCGGGGGGCGTTCATCGGCTCGCGAAACCGCGATGCGTGTAGCAGCTGGTGCCATTGCTCAAAAATATTTGGCTGAACAATTTAACATGGTGTTCCATGCTGGTGTGGTACAAATTGGGCCTCACGCAACCAGCCCTGAACACAACGATTTTGATTGGCAGCGGGTGGCGGATGATCCGTTATTCTGCCCTGATGCGCAGATGTCGTTAGCTGCACAAGATTACTTGAAACAATTGCTTAAAGACGGCGATTCAGTGGGCGCCAGAGTGCGCCTGGAAGTTACCGGCGTACCGGTTGGCTTGGGCGAACCGGTGTTTGATCGGTTAGACGCTGATTTAGCCAAAGCCCTGATGAGCATTAATGCCGTGAAAGCGGTGAGCATTGGTGATGGCTTCGCGGTTGCGGCGCAGCGTGGTAGCGAGCATCGCGATGCTTTAACGCCGAATGGTTTTACCAGTAATCATGCGGGTGGTGTATTGGGCGGCATAAGTAGCGGTCAACCCTTGATTGCTGAAGTTGCTTTTAAGCCGACCTCAAGTATTACCATTGCCGGGGACACGATAGATAAGTACGGACAACCCTGCTCGATTGTAACCCGCGGGCGGCATGATCCCTGCGTTGGCATTCGTGGCGTGCCGGTGGTTGAGGCAATGGCCGCGTTGGTGGTGATGGATCATCTATTACGTCATCGCGCGCAAAATGGTCAGGTTAAGCACAACTTTCCAGTTATATGACGCACCAGTACCAACAGCTTATTGCGCTTTTTCATCAGTGTTTTTATCACGACTATAAAACCCGCTTAGTGGCGGGTACGGATGAGCCTTACTATCAGCCGGCACAGACGCCTGAGGATGATCATCAAATTGTGTTTGCGCATGGTTTTTTCGCCTCGGCCCTGCATGAAATAGCACACTGGTGCATTGCTGGCGAACAACGGCGGCAACAATTTGACTATGGCTACTGGTATGAACCGGACGGGCGTAGCGCCGCACAACAAGCAGAGTTTGAGCATGTCGAGCGCAAGCCGCAGGCACTTGAGTGGCTGTTTTCACTGTGTGCAGGGGTGCCATTTCAGGTCAGTGTGGATAATCTGGGCGGCATTGAAGTCAGTAGAAATGAATTTACAAAAGCTGTTCAAGAGCAATTGCATCACTATATAATTAATGGCCTGCCACCCCGAGCCGAGGCTTTTGCTCGGGCGCTTGCTGACTATTATCAGCAGCCATGGCCTGCATCAACAATAACTACATGGGACAACATATGAAAAGTCGCTATTACATCATGCTGTTAGTTGCATTAGGTTTAAGTAGCTGTGCCACCATTGACGGTATTGGCAAAGACCTCGAATCCGCAGGCGAAGCCATCCAAAAAGGTGCGCAAGACAACAGTGAGTAGTACACAGCAGTTTCGTTTAGGTCTGGTCATTAATGCATTCGCAGGTTTAGGCGGTTCCGTTGCGCTCAAAGGCAGTGACGGGGCTGAAACGGCGCAACGTGCGTTAGCGCTGGGGGCTGTTCCCAAAGCTCCACAGCGTGTTGAACATGCATTAGCGGTGATTCAAGAGTTCGCTGGGAAGGTGCATTTTGTTACCGGCGCCGGCGCGCTGGGCGAAGATGTATTGGCCAAGCTGGGCTTTTCTTATGAAGTTATCTACACGCCTCAGCAAACACCCACCACGGCCGAAGACACCCGTCAGCTCGTCAAGCAAATTGCCGCAGCTGGCGATATTGATCTGTTGCTGTTCGCCGGTGGAGACGGTACTGCCCGAGATGTTTGTGCTGTATACCCTGAACACCATCCGGTGCTGGGTATACCCGCTGGTGTGAAAATTCATTCTGGGGTTTATGCCATTTCGCCTACAGCCGCCGGAAAGGTGGCGCGTCAGCTCATTGAAGGGCAACTGACGAGCGTCACCCAAGCCGATGTTATGGACATTGATGAAGACGCTTTTCGTCAAGGTACTGTGCGGGCGCGGCGCTATGGCGAAATGCTGGTTCCGGCCGAGCTGCGCTATGTTCAAGCTGTGAAAATGGGCGGCAAAGAAAGCGACGACATGGTACTCGCTGATATTGCTGCTGATGTGGTTGAAGCAATGGACGACGAGACCCTGTACATTATGGGGTCCGGCTCAACAGTTGCTGCGGTGATGGATGAATTAGGGCTCGCAAACACGCTATTAGGTGTTGATTTGGTTATGGCTGGTGAATTAATCGCCAGCGACGTTACCGCGCGGGAACTTGAGCAGCAGGTAACTGCGCATCAGGGCCCGGTAAAAATGATTATTACGGTGATTGGCGGACAAGGCCATATTTTTGGGCGTGGTAATCAGCAGTTGAGTCCAGCCGTGATTCGGGCGGTTGGAAAAGACAATATTCAGATTGTTGCAACGAAGGCGAAATTACAGGCACTGGGGCAGCGCCCGTTGCTGGTTGATACCGGCGAACCTGAGTTGGATGCCGAATTGTCAGGCTTAATGCGCGTGACAACCGGCTATCATGACGAAGTATTTATTCGGGTTGAAAGCGCTTAAAACTGAGATTTAGGCAGGCGCACAACAATGCCGTCAAGTTCTTCGGTCATATCAATCTGACAACTTAGGCGGCTATTGCTTTCTGGATCAATAACCATATCCAGCATATCTTCTTCCATTTCACTGGCTGGTGGAATCTTGCTAACCCATGCTGGGTCAACGTAGCAATGGCAGGTTGCACAGGACATAACGCCACCGCACTCGCCGAGAATACCGTCAATCATATGATCCACAGCACCTTCCATTAGATTCTGACCGACTGCAACGTCGGCTTCAAACTCGCCACCCTGGGCATCAATATAAATTACGCGAGGCATGCACTTGGGCTCCTTCAGTTGTACTTAGTTACTAGCATGTCAGGCTGCAAGGTTACCATAGATTAGTGGGGCAAAGCGGCTCAATTTATTGTAGAATACGGCAATTTTTTTTTACACAGAAGCAAGAGTGGGGGCTTATGCGGGCGTTAATGGAACGGTTGTTTCAAATCAATGCGCAGGGAAGTACAGTGAAGCGTGAAATCGTTGCTGGTTTCACAACGTTTCTTACTATGGCGTACATTATTTTTGTTAACCCGTCGATGCTTAGTGAAGCAGGCATGGATTATGGTGCGGTGTTTGTCGCCACGTGTTTAGCGGCTGCAATTGGCTGTTTAGTTATGGGATTGTGGGCGAACTACCCAGTGGCTCTAGCGCCTGGGATGGGGCTAAACGCGTTTTTCACCTACAGCGTTGTTTTGGGCATGGGGTATACCTGGCAAACTGCGCTCGGAGCTGTATTTTTCTCTGGCATCCTATTTTTCCTGCTTTCAGCATTTCGCATTCGTTCGTGGATCATTAACTCAATTCCCGTCACCTTGCGCTTGGCAATAGCGGCCGGTATTGGTGCGTTTTTGGCCCTCATTGGCCTGAAGAATGCGAATATCATTGTCGGTAATAATGCCACCTTAGTGTCGCTGGGTGATATGTCGGAGCTGTCAGTACTGTTAGCTGGCGCAGGTTTTTTCTTGATTATTGGTTTGGTTGCGCGGGGTATTCAAGGTGCGGCACTAATCAGTATTCTTTTAGTGACCGTAGCCGGATTTTTACTTGGCGATGTGCAGTACACTGGCATTGTTGCGATGCCACCAAGTTTGGTGCCAACCTTTATGCAGATGGATATTGCGGCCGCATTTGATATTGGCATGTTGAGCGTTATTTTTGCGTTCTTGTTTGTTGATTTATTTGATACCTCAGGCACCTTAATGGCGGTTGCGCAACGCGCAGGGTTGACTAAGCCTGACGGCTCGTTACCGCGTTTAGAGCGTGCGTTGATAGCTGACAGCACGGCGACCATCGCTGGTGCTGCATTAGGTACGTCAACGACAACCAGCTATGTTGAGTCAGCCTCAGGCGTTGCCTCAGGTGGTAAAACAGGCTTAACCGCAGTGGTTGTTGGGTTGTTGTTTGTTGCCGCGATATTTTTTGCACCGCTGGCGGGAATGGTGCCCGCCTATGCAACGGCTGGCGCAATAATTTATGTGTCGGTATTGATGTTGTTTACGTTGCGCTCAGTAAACTGGGATGACATTACTGAAGCCGCTCCGGTGGCTGTTGTACTGCTGATGACGCCACTGACATTTTCAATTGCTGACGGCATTGCACTTGGCTTTATTAGCTACGTGATTGTGAAGGCTATTGGCGGGCGTATGCACGAATTAAATTGGAGTGTTGCTTTGTTAGCGGCGCTATTTATCGCTAAATTTATTTGGTTGGGGTAAGACATTATGGGTTGGCATGAAAATCGCGAATTTTTCGTATCGTGGGAAGAGCTGCACAGAGCAACCAAGGAACTGGCACGCCGCCAATTACCGGCTGAACAATGGCGCGGTATTATCGCGGTCAGCCGCGGCGGTTTAGTTCCTGCGGCAATTGTGGCACGGGAACTGAATGTGCGCGTGGTTGATTCGGTGTGCGTAAGTTCTTACGACCACGACAGTCAACGTGATAGCGTGACCATGCTTAAAGACGTTAATGCTACCGAGGACGGTGAAGGCTTTTTGGTTATCGATGATCTGGTCGATACCGGAAATACCCTAAAATTCTTGCGCGAGCGTTTTCCAAAAGCGAAGTTCATCTCGGTTTATGC
>NZ_JBLWWR010000001.1:313007-395240 GCF_048267825.1 Pseudidiomarina sp. | reverse complement strand
TAATTAGGGTTCAAGGTAATAAAAAGCCCCGACATGTTGAACATGCCGGGGCTTTTGTTTTTAACACAGTGGTACGTGATTAAACCTTAGAACGGATGGTTTCAACCACATCAGCGATAGCTAACTTTTGCTTTTCACCGCTACGACGGCATTTGTATTCAACCGCTTGCTCGTCTAAATTACGTTCGCCAATAACGATTTGATGTGGAACCCCAATCAGCTCCATGTCTGCAAACATAACGCCAGGGCGTTCTTTGCGATCATCAAACAGCACATCAAAACCAGCGGCTTGTAGCTCTGTATACAACTGTTCAGCAACTTCTTGCACGCGCGCCGATTTGTGCATATTCATCGGTACTAGAGCAACTTGGAACGGCGCTAATGCGGCGGGCCAAATAATACCGTATTGGTCGTGATTTTGTTCAATGGCTGACGCAACAATGCGCGACACACCAATACCATAGCAACCCATGGTTAAGCTTTCGTGTTTACCGCTGTCGTTTAACACGCCAACTTTCATTGCTTCAGAGTATTTTTTACCAAGCTGGAAAATATGACCCACTTCAATGCCACGTTTTATTTGCAAGGTACCTTGACCACATGGGCTCGGGTCACCAGCAACCACATTGCGTAAGTCAGCAACATCAGGCATTGCCGCATCGCGTTCCCAGTTGATATTGAAATAATGAAAACCGTCTTCATTGGCACCGGCAGCAAAATCAGCCATTACCGCAACACTGCGATCAACAATAATTGGCATCGGCAAGTTGACCGGCCCCAAAGAGCCTGGGCCTGCACCAACCGCAGCACGGATTTCTTCATCTGTTGCAAAGGTTAGTGGGCTGGCTACTTGCGCATGTTTGGCGGCTTTAATTTCGTTAAGGGCATGGTCGCCACGAATGATCAAAGCAACCAATTGGCCTTCTTCGGCCCCATGCACAATCAGTGTTTTAACGGTTTGCTCAATCGGCAAATTAAATTGCTCAACAAGCGCAGCAATCGTTTTTGCCGCTGGCGTTGCAACTTTTTCCATTGCAGCGGTTGCTGCAGGGCGCTCAATGCTAGGCGCGACCGCTTCGGCGAGTTCTACGTTGGCGGCATAGTCAGAGCTATCTGAAAATGCGATGTCGTCTTCGCCAGAGCTGGCTAACACATGGAACTCATGCGACGAGCTACCGCCAATCGAGCCGGTATCGGCGATAACAGGGCGGTAATCAAGTCCTAAGCGCTCGAAAATACGGCAATACGCGCCGTGCATCACGTCATAGGTGTGTTGCAGGCTGTCTTGATCTAAATGAAAGGAATAGGCGTCTTTCATGATGAATTCACGTGAACGCATGACCCCGAAGCGCGGGCGAATTTCGTCGCGAAACTTGGTTTGAATTTGGAATAAGTTCAGCGGTAACTGTTTATAGCTGCTGATCTCTTTGCGCGCCAGTTCACAGATAACTTCCTCATGGGTTGGGCCCAAGACAAATTCGCGTTGGTTGCGGTCGTGCAAGCGCAATAACTCCGGACCGTAGTCTTCCCAGCGACCGGACTCCTGCCATAAATCAGCGGGTTGAACCATGGGCATTAATACTTCCAAAGCACCTGCGCGCTCCATTTCTTCGCGCACAACCTGTTCAACCTTACGCAATACACGCAAGCCAGTTGGCGCCCAGGTGTAAAGCCCGGCAGCAACCTTGCGGATCATGCCAGCGCGTAACATAAGCTGATGACTTATTACTTCTGCGTCAGCAGGTGTTTCTTTCAACGTTCCTAACAAATATTGGCTGGTACGCATGTGTTCCCCATATTCCAGCAAAAGTTCAACGGTGCAGTAAGGCGAAATTCTACCAGTCGCGGGCTTGTGTCAAAAGCCTTTACTGATACTTATTACATGATTTTCTTGTTCACGTACTTGCCAGCGAATGTTTACGTCGTACAGCGTCATACCATATTCGCGGTTGTTGCTGCCTTCGCGTTGATAGGCTGGGCGTGGGTCTTGCGCCAAAACTTGCTCGATAAGTAGCGCGAGATTTGGGTAGTATGGGTTAAGTTCGGTCAGTTGTTGTTGGGCTGAGGCCGAGAAAACCGTACGCAATTGCGCTTCCGGCGAAGTTGGTGCAAAGCCTCCGCGCGCTGCGGGAATGGCATCCACATAGGGCAGGTAAGGTTTTATGTCGATAACGGGCGTTTGATTGACCCAGTCGCCGCCATTTACTTCAATTATGGTTTTGCCGGGCTGATGTTGAATACTCACCAGTTCAACCACGGACATACCAATCGCGTTGGGGCGAAATGTTGAGCGCGTGGCAAATACGCCGCGCTTTTCGTTGCCGCCGAGGCGAGGCGGGCGCACGAGCGGCTTCCAGCCTTGCGCCTGCGTTTCATGAAACAGAAACAGCACCCATATATGCGAAAACTCCCCAAGGCCTCGCACGCAATCAGCGTCTGCAAACGCATGCTGCAGGATGATTTGTGCACGTGCGGCTGGCACCAAACCGGGTTGCCGCGGCACCGCAAACTTCTGTGCATAGGGCGACTCGATAATACCGATGGGTTGTAAGTTACTATCTGAATGCATGGGCGTGAACTTTTGAGTGAGCAGGGCTAAAGATGCAGTCATTTGAGCATAAATTTGTAATTTTGACCAATTATGGTGAATTTATTTCATTATTGAAATCCGATAACCTACTGATAAATAGCAATAAGTTAATTTGGCATGATAATTGCTTCATAAACTTTGACGAATTTTAAAACGTCTGAATAAGACGGTAACTACTGACACTGTTATGGAGATGACAACAATGAACCGCCAACGCACAACTTGGAGTATCGCGTTTTGTATGATTGCTGGAGTAACTCTAGCGAGTATCCCATTTACCGCGACTGCGCATGCACAAGAAGAAAAAAATATTGAAGCGGAATATACGGTCACAGCTGCTACTGAAGTTGAGTTCGACTCAGGTGTAGGAACAATCACCTTTGAACGTACCGAAGGTGACGTGATGCACGTTGCGATTCGCGCGTATAAAGACGACGACACTTTTTTCAATAAAGACGGACATGTTGAAGATGCGGAGCTTGAGGCAAAGCAGTCTGGCAACCGTATTACGTTAAGCGTACCGAAACAAGACGGTATTCAAATTGACTGGGTAATCAAATTACCTAAAGTTGCACGGGTTGATACCGATTTAGGTGTGGGTGTTATTGAAGGTGAGCTATGGACAACCAATCTGCAATTTGATCTTGGCGTTGGTGAAGTTAATCTTGATTTATACGGTGATTATTCCAGTGTAAAAGTCGATGTGGGGGTCGGTGATAGCACCATCAAAGGTACAGGAAATATCGAGAACAACCGCTTTTTAATGACGGCAAACAGCCGCGCGTATTCGACTGGTGAAAGCCGCATCAACATTGATAACGGCGTTGGCGAGGTAACCGTTCATATGCATTAAGCGCCCGCCTGTAAGCAATAAAAAACCCGCTCAAGTGGCGGGTTTTTTGTTGGGCTTTATACATCACATGTTTGGATACGTTGGGCCACCGGTGCCCTCTGGGGTAACCCAGGTAATATTCTGCGATGGGTCTTTAATGTCACAGGTTTTACAGTGAATGCAGTTTTGCGCATTTATTTTAAATACGGCTTCGCCATTTTCCTCAACCACTTCATAAACACCGGCAGGGCAGTAGCGTTGAGCTGGTTCTGCATACTCGGGTAAATTCACGTTGAGTGGAATAGATGCGTCTTTTAATTTCAAATGACACGGTTGATCTTCTTCATGGTTGGTATTGGATAAAAATACCGACGAAAGGCGATCAAAAGTGAGTTTATTGTCAGGCTTTGGATAGTCAATCGGTTTGCACTCGCTGGCTTTACGCATTTGGCTATGATCTGTGGTTTCATCTTTGATGGTAAACGGCAGTTTGCCACCAAACCAGTTCTGATCGAGCGTGTTGTATGCACCGCCTAAAATAGTACCGAACTTGTGAACTGCCGGACCAAAGTTACGTGAGCGATACAGTTCGTCGTATAACCACGATTGCTCAAAGCGTTCTGCATAGTCGGGCAATTCAGCTGGAACCTGTTCATTTTGCAGTGCTGCGAAAATGCTTTCCGCAGCCAACATGCCCGATTTCATGGCTGTGTGGTTGCCTTTTATTTTTGCGAAGTTCAATGTGCCAGCGTTACAGCCAACCAGCACACCACCGGCAAAGGTCATTTTCGGTAGGGCATAAAAACCGCCTTTCGTAATGGCCCGCGCGCCATAAGTTACGCGCTTACCACCCTGTAGGGTTTTGGCTATTTCGGGATGGGTTTTGAATTTCTGGAATTCACCAAACGGATTCAAATACGGGTTGCTGTAGTTTAAGTCAACGATGAGACCAACATACACCTGACCGTCTTCGGCGTGATACAGATAGCCACCACCGCTGGCTTCATCAGTCAGTGGCCAGCCGGTGGTATGAACGACTAAACCAGGTTGATGCTGCTCGGCAGGGACGTCCCAAATTTCTTTGAAACCAATGGCGTAATGCTGAGGCGATTTGCCTTCGGCCAGGTTGAACTGCTGCTGCAGGCGCTTACCTAAGTGGCCGCGACAGCCTTCTGCGAATACGGTGTATTTCGCGCGCAATTCCATGCCGGGTTCGAAGCCCGGCTTTTGTTCGCCGTTGCTATCAAGACCCATATCACCGGTAATAATGCCAGCAACGCGGCCTTCTTCCAGGATAATGTCCGCAGCTGGGAAGCCTGGGAATATTTCGATACCAAGTTGTTCAGCTTGTTCAGCCAACCAACGGCAAAGGTTCCCCATGCTGGCGACATAGTTGCCATGGTTATGGAAGGTTTTTGGCACCATAAAGCCGGGTAAACGCGTTGCCTTCTCCGCATTTTTGAAGAGCATGATTTGGTCATCGGTGACTGCTGTTTTCAGGGGCGCGCCGCGCTCCTTCCAGTCGGGGATGAGTTCATTTAGGGCGCGCGGCTCAAATACGGCGCCTGACAAAATGTGGGCACCCACCTCAGAGCCTTTTTCTACCACACATATCATGAGCTCTTGCTCGCGTTCTTGAGCTTGCTGCGCTAACCGAATCGCACAGCTTAAGCCAGCAGGGCCGGCACCGACGATAACGACATCAAATTCCATACTTTCGCGTTGCATAGTTTACTCCTGATAAGGCACGTAATTGTTCGGGATTGTTGGGTTTGCCAACATTGTTGGCACTTGGTCTGCGGGCACTGGCCGAGCAAGGTAATAACCTTGTGCAGACAAACAATCACGTTGTAATAAAAAATCGACTTGTTGCTGGGTTTCCACGCCCACAGCGCTGACTTGTATGCTGCGTTCGTGGCCGAATTTAATCATGGTTTCCGCAATCAGTGCTTGTATTTTGTTATGCGGAATATCACTCATTAAGGGTTGACTGATTTTTAATAAATAGGGCGGGCAATGCTGCATCGCTTTAATGGTTTTATGATTTAAGCCCATACCGTCAACCGTTAGCTTCACACCAAGCTCTTTCAATTTTGCCAATATACCATCCGGCTGGCAGGCATGGCTGCAATAAAGTTCTTCACGTATTTCAATGTGAAGGTTTTCTGGCGGCACCTGATTTCGGCGTAAGTTATTGGCTAATAATTCTGGCAGTTCTGGCAGCGCGAGCTGCTTGCCGGAAAGATTGATACCGATGGTTAGTTCGGTATTACCATCTTTAAGCCACGCGCGGTAATCAGTCAGTACGCGTTTTAATAAATTATCCGTTAATGGAACAATCAGCCCCGTGTCTTCAATCAGCGGTAAAAACTGATCGGGCAGGGCGAGTTCGCCATCATCTTGCCGCCAGCGCATGAGTGCTTCAAAACCAGTAATGGTTTGCGTTCGTAAATCAAACACCGGCTGATAATGCACTTCGACACGATTGGTTTCGACAGCTTTGTGTAACTGTTCTAAAACAAATTGACGCTTTGATAGCTCGGACTGTTGCGTACGGGTATAAATATTGATGCCATGGTAGTCAAACTTCTTGGCTTGATTCAGCGCGGCATCGGTATGGCGCAGCAAGTTGTCAGCATCAAAGTCAGCGTCATTAGCGAACGCAATACCCATTGACGCTGAGGCGTAGACTTCGTGACTGTTGATATAAAACTCAGGTTTCACACTACGGACTAACTGCTCAGCGATCTCCATCGCTTGCTCGTCAGTGGTTATCCCTTGCTTAATGACTAAGAATTCATCGCCACCAATACGTGCGATAAAGTCAAAATTGACCACACAGCGCTGCAAGCGGTGGGCAAGTCGTCGCAATAGCTCGTCACCGATTTTGTGACCAAGTGCATTATTAATATCTTTGAAGTGATCAACATTCAGTTGAATGGCAACCAGCTGACCTTGTTTTGTGGCAAGCTCGGGCAGTGTTTCGTGCAGATAACGCAGCAGCGCGTTGCGGTTGGGTACTTCGGTAAGAGCGTCGTGTTCCGAAAGAAATGCCAATTGCTTTTCAACTTCGTCACGTTTTTTCAGCTGAACGCCCAATTCATCCTTATCGTGTTGCAGTGATTTAATGGTTTGCTCGTACATGTTCATGCGAAAAACCAGCAGCATCAGAAAGCCGGTCATAAACATGCCGATTAAAGGCACCACATAGGAATTGACGAGATGCAGTTGGGAGAATTTTTCAGCGGTTGGCCATAAATGAAATTGCCAATTGTTGTCGGCCGCGCGGATGGTAAATTCAGCCGACCACTCATGTTTGAGATCCGGTTCACCCGCAAAAGCGTAAATCAGCGTATTATTTTGATGCACTTCAACTTGATAGCCTTCAATAATATGGTGATGAATGCTTTGCTTGAGCAATTCTTTAACGTCAATGACCAGCGCAATAAAGTAACGCTGTTCGGCATGCGTTAAAGGAATAAATAATGCAAGGTCGTGACTATGCAGAGATAAGTTCTGGGCGTCGACAAGCGCGGTGCCGCTATTTAATTCTTTAAGCTTGGCCAGTTGGGTTGCGTTGCCTTCATAATTGGCGACATTCAGCAACTCATTGCCAGCCAATAGCTCTTGATCCAGCAGGTTTAGATTTTCATCCAGCACGACAATTTGTCGCACTGACTGATAAAACGTCGACATAGCCTGTTGCAAAACGGGCAGCTGCGCTGACGGCTCGCGCTCGCCGACTTGCAAGAGCTCGCTCGCCAGCTCACCGGCATAGAGTAGCTGAATAAGGCTACCACGCACATTGGATTGCAGGCTCTGGGCATCCGATTGCATGCGTTCATTTACGCGCCGGTGGTCGTATTGCTCCAGCAATACCGTGGCCAGGGCGGTTAAGCCTAAGCCAAATATGGCGGTAAATAGGAGTGAACGCATGTTCTTCATGGGGCGTCCTTTTACTGCAGCTCAGCGCGATTTTTAAATTGCGCTAAGGCTTCAGGGTTGGCTAATGCATCGGTATTTTTAACCGTTTCACCGTGCACCACTTGACGCACCGCTAACTCGACAATTTTGCCACTGATAGTGCGCGGTATGTCGGTTACTTGTGCAATAACGGCAGGCACATGGCGCGGCGTGGCGTTGGCGCGAATCACTTTACGAATTTGCTGCTGCAGGTCTTCAGTAAGTTCAACGCCATCACGTAAACGCACAAATAACACTACACGTTCGTCGTCTTGCCAGCGTTGGCCGATGGCAATGCTTTCTAAAACCGCATCAATTTTTTCAACCTGACGATAAATCTCTGCGGTGCCAATGCGCACGCCACCTGGATTCAGTACTGCATCTGAACGCCCGTAAATGATAACGCCTTGATGTTCGGTGATTTCAGCATAGTCGCCGTGCGCCCAAATATTATCAAACCGTGCAAAGTAAGCATTGAAATAACGCTGGCCGTCTTCATCATTCCAAAAACCAATTGGCATGCAAGGAAAGCTTTTACAGCAAACTAACTCACCTTTTTGTTCGGTCACTGCAACACCTTGGTCGTTAAATACTTGCACATCAAGGCCGAGCCCTTTGCATTGCAGCTCACCGCGGTATACAGGCAATATCGGATTGCCCAAGGCAAAACAAGAAACAATGTCAGTGCCGCCAGAAATAGAGGACAGGCAGATGTTTTGTTTAATGTCGCGGTACACGTAATCGAAACTTTCTGGCGCCAATACTGAGCCCGTTGTGAGAATTGCGCGCAGGGCACTCAATTGATGGTGCTGAGCTGGTTTGTACTCAGCTTTTTCGAGTGCCGAAAGGTATTTGGCACTGGTGCCGAACACACTGATTTTTTCTTGTTCGGCGATATCCCACATGGCTTCAGGGCCCGGATAAAAAGGCGAGCCGTCAAACAGCAGTAGGGTGGCGCCTTGAGCGAGGCCAGACACCAACCAATTCCACATCATCCAGCCGCAGGTGGTGAAGTAGAAAACCACATCGTCACGGTCAATATCGGTATGCAAACCATGTTCTTTCACATGTTGCAGCAAGGTGCCGCCAATGCCATGTACGATGCATTTCGGAACGCCCGTGGTGCCTGAGCTAAACATGATGTAGAGCGGGGCATTGAATGGCATACGAACAAATTCGAGCGTGGTGGTACTGCGATCAAGATAGTCGTTCCATGCGCTTATACCGGCACTGAATTTTGGGTTGAAACCAGCAAAGTTAACGACAATGGTTTGTTCAACGGAAGGCAGTTGCTCACGAATTGCAGCAACTTTCTCACTGATATCCAGTTGTTTACCGTTATAAAAATAGCCATCAACGGTGATAAATACTTTTGGCTCTATTTGACCGAAACGATCAACCACGCCTTGCACGCCAAAGTCTGGCGAACAGCTTGACCATATGGCGCCTAAGCTGGTGGTGGCCAGCATACCAATGATGGTTTCGATGCAGTTGGGCATCATTGCCGCAACGCGGTCACCGGCGCTAACGCCTTGCTTTTTCAGAGCCGAAGCGAGCGCCGCGACTTCATGACGTAATTCTGCGTAGGTGAGTTGCTGACGTGCGCCGTTCTCTCCGCGAAACACGATCGCAATGTGATCGTCATTAAAGCGGAGCAGATTTTCGGCAAAATTGAGCTGCGCATCTGGAAACCATTGCGCGCCGGGCAGTTTATTGCCATCGACCAACGTACGCTCGCCGCGTTCGCCGATAATGTCAAAATAGTCCCAAACTGAGCTCCAAAAGGCTTCATTTTGGTCAACTGACCAAGCGTGCAAGTCAGCGTAATTCTCGAATGATTGATTGTGTTTCTGGTTGACGGTTCGCATAAAGTCGGTCATGCGCGCCGCAGCAATTTGGCTTGAGTCAGGTTGCCACATTATAGGTGTTGTCATGGTGTGCGATCCTGTTTTGCAAGTTCTGCGATTGCAACGTTCGAGCGCGGGCCGTGATTGAGATGTTGGCATATATCTGCACCGGCTTGAACGAGTTGATTTAAGTTGATACCGGTATCTATGCCCATACCGTGCAGCATAAAGACCACGTCTTCTGTGGCCACATTGCCACTGGCACCTTTGGCATAGGGGCAGCCGCCGAGTCCCGCCACCGCGCTATCGATGGTGGCAACACCCATAGGTAAGCAACTGGCGATATTGGCCAGAGCTTGGCCATAAGTATTGTGAAAGTGCAGCGCTAAGTGCTCCATAGGTACTTTAGCGGCCACGGTACTGAGCATGCGTTGCGCATGAAGCGGTGTGCCTACGCCAATGGTATCGCCCAGCGATACCTCGTAGCAGCCCATCTGCCATAGTTTCTCAGCTACCCAGGCAACGTCAGTGAGGGCTACTTCGCCTTGATAGGGGCAGCCCAATACACAACTGACATAACCCCGCACTTTCATGTTACGCGCCTGTGCTGCCGCAATCACGGGTGCGAAACGCTCAAGACTTTCCGCAATACTGCAATTGATGTTTTTCTGGCTAAATGCCTCTGATGCCGCGCCAAAAATGGCGACTTCGTCGGCACCAGCGGCAACTGCCGCTTCAAAACCTTTCAAATTGGGCGTTAAAGCGGCGTAGGTACGCCCAGGCAAGCGCTCGATACCGGCAAAAACGTCACTGCTATCCGCCATTTGTGGCACCCATTTAGGGCTCACAAATGCGCCGGTTTCAATGTATGTTAGGCCGGCATGGCCCAATGCATTGACCAATGCAATCTTTGCTTCAACCGGCACGGCAAGTTCGTTCTGCAAGCCATCACGCGGGCCGACTTCAACAATTTTTACCTGGTTAGGCAATGCCATGGGTTGTCCTTATTCGTCTTTTAAACTAATGAGCTCGGCACCATCGCTGACTAAGTCGCCGGCTTGGTAGAATACTTGATCAATTTCCCCATCGCGTGGTGCGCGAATGGTGTATTCCATTTTCATGGCTTCCATGATTACCAAGGCTTGGTCAGCGGTGACGTTATCGCCTGCGCCAACCATAACTTGAACGACCGTGCCGTTCATCGGCGCAGTGAGCGTGCCCGCAGCGGTTTCTTGCTCAAGTGTATCGGTTACGTTGTGGCGATTAAAGCGTAAACTCGCGTGTTCTGTCATTACGACAATTTCATGCGCAGCACGCATCACGTGCGCTTTGAAGCGACGGCCGTTACGGGTGAAGAATAATTGCTCGCCGATACGATCAACCTGCCATGCGGCGTCATGCTCGGCTTGGTACCAAGCGTTATCGCGCTCAGTCAAATTGATCTCCAGCAAGTCATCGCCATGTTGCAAACTTAAGCCAAACTGGCGTGGCTGATTCATGCGGAAGCTATGCTGAGTCAACCATGGGTTTTCTGATTTGCTGGCTTTCTCATCCAAGCGTTCAGCCAGTGTCGCCATAACGGCGTAGTCATTCACTAAGTGGCTGGTGTCGGTGAATAGGTCAGCGTCATATTTTTCAATAAAGCGCGTGGTGAGTTCGGCTTGGCCAAATTTCTTGTGCCCTGCAATGCGCCGTAAGAAATCAATATTGGTGCGTACGCCAGCAACGCGATAGTTATTTAATGCTTGCATGAGACGACGTAACGCAATGGTGCGGTTTTCGCCCCAGACCACCAGCTTGGCAATCATAGGGTCGTAGTAAGAGCTGACCACGTCGCCTTCGATAACACCGCTGTCGATGCGCACATGGGCGTTGGCCTGTGGTGGACGCAACACATGCAGGGTACCCGTACTTGGTAAGAACTCGTGTTCCGGGTCTTCGGCGTAAATTCGCGCTTCGAACGAGTGCCCATTCACCTCAATTTGGTCTTGCGCAAGTGGCAACGGCTCACCGCTGGCAACCAGCAGCTGCCAAGCGACCAAGTCCTGCCCGGTAACCATTTCAGTTACAGGATGCTCAACTTGCAAGCGGGTGTTCATTTCCATGAAGTAGAATTTATTGTCAGTATCGAGCAAGAACTCAACCGTACCCGCACCAACGTAGTCTATTGCTTGAGCAGCGCGCACTGCGGCTTCACCCATTTCGGTGCGCGTTTTGGTGCTGATAGACGGTGCCGGCGCTTCTTCAATTACTTTTTGATGACGGCGTTGCACTGAACAATCCCGCTCAGCCAAGTAAACGGCGTTACCGTGTTCATCGCAAAAGACTTGGATCTCGACGTGACGGGGATTGCCGATGAATTTCTCCACCAGCATTTTATCGTTACCGAATGACGCTTGTGCCTCGCGCTTGGCAGAGCTTAACGCCTCATCAAACTGTTTCGCGGTTTCAACCACACGCATGCCTTTACCGCCGCCACCGTAGGCAGCTTTAAGCAGCACGGGGTAGCCGATTTTCTCAGCTTCACTGCGCAGTGTTTCAACATCTTGGTCGCTGCCGTGATAACCCGGCACTAGCGGCACGCCCGCTTCGCTCATTATTGATTTAGCCGCGCTTTTTGATCCCATAGCCGCAATGGCACTGGTCGGTGGGCCGACAAAGATGATGTTATTGCTGGCACAGGCATCGGCAAATTCTTCGTTTTCGGATAAAAAGCCGTAACCTGGGTGAATGGCATCGGCGCCGGTTTCTTTTGCGGCAGCAATGATTTTGTCGATAACCAGGTAACTTTCAGCACTTGGCGCTGGGCCAATGTGAATGCTTTCGTCAGCCAGTTGCACATGTTGTGCATTGCGATCGGCATCAGAGTAAACCGCGACAGTACGAATACCAAGGTCGCGAGCGGTTCGAATAACACGGCATGCAATTTCGCCGCGGTTAGCAATCAGCAATTTTTGCAACATTGCTTATCCTTATTTGGTTGAAGTTTTCCAGTTCGGCGCACGTTTTTCTAAAAACGCTGTAAGACCTTCTTGGCCCTCGGCCGAAACCCGAATTTCTGCGATGCGTTCAATGGCGATACGCCGCGTACTTGCATTGAGCGGTTGTTGATCAATGGCCAACGCCAGCTGTTTCGCCGCGGTTACTGCCGCGGGGCTATTGCCTACCAAGGCTTCAATAAGCGGTGTTGCGGCCTCTTGCAGATTATCGACCACGTTGTGTACCAGCCCAATACGCGCCGCTTCTTCAGCATCGAAGCGTTCTGCGGTGAGCATGTAACGACGCGCATGGCGGGTGCCTATCGCGCGCATCACATACGGGCTGATAACTGCTGGAATTAAGCCAATTTTAACTTCGCTCAGGCAAAAACTGCTGGCTGGGGTTGCTAAGGCGATATCACAGCATGCAGCT
Source organism: Pseudidiomarina sp. (assembly GCF_048267825.1). Classification (NCBI taxonomy): domain Bacteria; kingdom Pseudomonadati; phylum Pseudomonadota; class Gammaproteobacteria; order Alteromonadales; family Idiomarinaceae; genus Pseudidiomarina; species Pseudidiomarina sp. The sequence goes on along the minus strand of NZ_JBLWWR010000001.1, from coordinate 382,597 downwards.
AACCCAACCGCGCCGCCGAAGGCCGCACCTTGCACTAACGCAATGGTTGGTTTGGGCAGTTCGTCGAGCTCTTGCATTAAGCGCGATAATTCGCCGGCATCGGCAATGTTTTCGTCGTAATTTTTCGCAGCCATCGAGCGCATCCAACCTAAGTCAGCGCCAGCGGAAAAATTCTTACCGTTTGACTGCAGCACCAACACGCGCGCAGCGTCGTTGTCGCGCACATGAGCCAATGCATCAAGCAGCTCAGCAATCATGCTGTCATCAAAGGCATTATGTACCTTTGGTCGGTTCAGCGTTAGCCAAGCGACATGATTGGTTATCTGTAATTCAATTGCTGTATAAGTCATGCGTGCTCCTTACATGCGGAATACGCCGAACTTGGTGTCGGCAATTGGTGCATTGTTGGCGGCTGCAAGACTTAAACCTAACACCGACCGCGTTTGCGCGGGGTCGATGATGCCGTCGTCCCATAAGCGGGCAGAGGCATAGTAAGGGTGCCCTTGCTTCTCATAGGTGTCGACAATAGGTTGTTTAAGCTTCTGCTCGTCATCGGCGCTCATGGTTTCACCTTTGCGCGCCAAGTTGTCTTTGGTCACTTGCGCCATAACGCCAGCGGCTTGCTCGCCACCCATGACCGAAATGCGGGCATTTGGCCACATAAACATCAGCGTTGGGTCATAAGCTCGGCCACACATGCCATAGTTACCGGCGCCGTAGCTGCCACCGATTAATACCGTAAATTTCGGAACCTGTGCACAGCTTACTGCGGTAACCATTTTGGCACCGTGTTTCGCGATGCCTTCGGCTTCATATTTTTTACCAACCATAAAGCCGGTGATGTTTTGTAAAAACACCAATGGAATTTTGCGTTGGGCGCACAGCTCAATAAAGTGCGCACCTTTTTGGGCTGATTCAGAAAATAAAATGCCGTTGTTTGCCACAATACCGACCGGATAGCCGTGAATACGGGCAAAGCCGGTGACTAAGGTGTTGCCGTAATTTTGTTTGAATTCGTCAAAATCAGAATCATCAACCACGCGCGCAATCACTTCGCGAACATCATAAGGCTTACGCAGGTCAGTACCGACAATGCCATACAGTTCTTTGGCATCGAAGCGCGGTTCTTTAACCGGCTCTGGCTTCACGGCTTCAGCACCTTGATAGTTTAACCGCACCACTGAACGGCGCGCTAACGCCAAGGCGTGCTCATCATTCATAGCAAAGTGATCGGCAACACCAGAAATACGGGTGTGAACATCAGCGCCGCCAAGTTCTTCAGCACTCACTTCTTCGCCGGTGGCTGCTTTTACAAGTGGCGGTCCTGCTAAGAAGATTGTGCCTTGTTCTTTTACGATAATGCTTTCATCGGCCATGGCTGGCACATAAGCACCGCCAGCGGTACATAACCCCATGACCACGGCGATTTGCGGAATGCCTTTGGCGGACATGTTGGCTTGATTAAAGAAGATACGGCCGAAGTGGTCGCGATCTGGAAATACTTCGTCCTGACGTGGCAAGTTAGCACCGCCAGAGTCGACAAGGTAAATGCAGGGCAGGTGACAGCGCTCGGCTATTTCCTGAGCGCGTAAATGCTTTTTCACGGTCAGCGGGTAATAGGTGCCGCCTTTTACCGTGGCGTCATTGGCGACGATCATGCATTGCACGCCTTCAACCATGCCAATCCCAGCTACCACTCCGGCAGCGGGAACGTAATCGTCGTAGCATTCCCACGCCGCGAACTGACCAACTTCTAAAAACGGCGAGCCGCTGTCGAGTAATTTTTCAATACGCTGGCGGGCAAGTAATTTGCCACGCGCCAGATGACGTTCTTGATACTTCGGGCCGCCACCTTGTTTAATTTGTTCAGCTTTGGCGTACAAGTCATCAACCACGCTCTGCATGGCTTGTTGATTGGCCAAAAATGTTTCGTCTTTGGGGTTCACTGTGCTGGTTAATACCGTCACGATTGCGACTCCTGATTTTACTTATGCGGATTCGCTGAACAGCTCGCGGCCGATCAGCATGCGACGAATTTCTGAGGTGCCTGCGCCAATTTCATACAATTTAGCGTCACGCAGCAAACGACCTGTTGCGTACTCGTTAATATACCCGTTACCGCCGAGTAATTGAATGGCGTCGAGTGCGATTTGCGTGGCCAGTTCGGCGGCATACAAAATTGCGCCAGCAGCGTCTTTACGGGTGGTTTCACCACGGTCACAGGACTGCGCAACAGCATAAACGTATGCACGCGCGGCATTGGTGCGGGTATACATGTCAGCCACTTTGCCTTGCACTAACTGGAACTCGCCTATCGCTTTACCGAATTGCTTGCGGTCATGCAGATAGGGAATCACGACGTCTAAACACGCTTGCATAATGCCACATGGGCCAGATGCTAAAACGGCACGCTCGTAATCCAAACCGCTCATTAATACTTCAACACCACGGTCTAATTCGCCCAGAATGTTCTCAACCGGCACTTTGCAGTCTTCAAAAACCAATTCACAGGTGTTTGAACCGCGCATGCCGAGCTTATCGAGTTTCTGTGCAGTGCTAAAGCCAGGGTAATTTTTTTCAATAATGAATGCAGTGATGCCGCGTGAGTTCTTTTCAGGTGAAGTTTTTGCATAAACCACCAACACATCAGCATCAGGACCATTGGTAATCCACATTTTGTTGCCGTTCAGTACGTAGTGGTCACCTTGCAAGTCAGCGCGCAGTTTCATACTAACCACATCAGAGCCGGCATTGGGTTCGCTCATGGCCAATGCACCAACGTGCTCGCCGCTGCAGAGTTTAGGTAAGTATTTTTCTTTTTGTGCTTGATTGCCGTTACGGGCAATTTGGTTCACACACAGGTTTGAATGGGCACCATAGCTTAGGCCAACGGATGCTGAGGCGCGGCTGATTTCTTCCATAGCAACCACGTGCTCAAGGTAACCCAAGCCGGAACCACCGAATTCTTCAGGTACGGTCATGCCTAAAAGACCTAAGTCACCCATTTTGCGCCAAAGGTCAGCAGGGAATTCATTTTTTTCATCAATTTCAGCGGCACGCGGCGCAATTTCGTCACGTGCAAAGGCATTCACAGACTCACGTATCATTTCTGCCGTTTCGCCAAGGCCGAAATTAAAGGTGGTGTATTGACTGATCATAATTACTCCTGATTTGGTGCTACAGAACCCGTTACCTTTTGATTTGCTTCTATTTCTGAAAGCTCATCGCGACAACGATCTTCTAAGTTAGTGAGTTCTACCAATAGTACTTTGATGTCTTCAAGTTGCTGCTTGAGCGACATTCTTTTGTCGTCAATCAGCGCTAATACGGTGTGCAGTTGGCGTGCGCTACTGTTTTCCATGTCGTACAGGTCAAACAGGTTTTTCGTTTCTGCCAACGAAAACCCTAAACGTTTGCCACGCAAAATTAGTTTTAAACGCACACGATCTTTATTTGTGTATAAGCGTGTTTGCCCTTGCCGTTTAGGAGAGAGCAGGCCTTGGTCTTCATAGAAGCGAATACTGCGGGTGGTAATGTCGAATTCCCGCGCGATTTCACCGATACTGTAGATAGTTGATGCGTTCATTTTTGCTTGCTTGTGGTTGTTTAGACAGTTAAGCTTAATGCAAGTTGACGTTAACGTAAAGGTAAGAGATGCCGAAATCGTTATTAGTTATTCCAACAGGAGATATTATGTCTGATGCAGTAGTCATTGTTGCCGCGAAACGTACCCCTATGGGCGGCTTTCAAGGAAGTCTCGGCGAAGTAAGTGCGCCGAACTTAGGTGCAATCGCAATTAAAGCAGCCCTTGCTGAAAGTGGTTTGCAAGGTGACGATGTGCACGAAGTGATTATGGGTAATGTGTTACCGGCCGGTTTAGGTCAGGCTCCGGCACGTCAGGCGACGCTCTATGCTGGATTGCCGCGCAGTGCGGGTGCAACCACAATCAATAAGGTATGTGGCTCGGGTTTGAAAGCAGTGATGTTTGCGCATGACCTTATTCACGTAGGTTCGGCGGATGTTGTTGTTGCTGGCGGCATGGAAAGCATGTCGAATGCACCGTATTTGTTGAAAAAGGCCCGCGGCGGCTTCCGCATGGGACACGACGCAATCTATGACCACATGATGCTTGATGGTTTAGAAGATGCCTATGAAGGCAAAGCCATGGGCTGTTATGCGCAGAGTACTGCAGATGAGTATGGCATTGGTCGCGAAGCGATGGACAATTTCGCACTGGCATCGTTGAGCCGCGCGCAACACGCCATTAAAGACGGCTTGTTTGTGAATGAAATTACACCGGTGACTTATTCGACCCGCAAGGGCGATGTGACGGTTGAGATTGATGAACAGCCGGGCAAAGCCATGCCTGATAAGATTCCAGGGTTGCGCCCCGCGTTTGCGAAAGACGGCACAATCACTGCTGCAAACTCAAGTTCAATTTCTGACGGTGCTGCGGCACTGGTATTGATGCGTGAAAGTGACGCTAAAGCGCGCGGTTTAAAACCGTTGGCGCGCGTTGTTGGGCATGCTACGCATTCTCAAGCTCCAGCTGAGTTCACGGTGGCGCCAATTGGTGCGATGAACAAATTGCTCGACAAAGTACAATGGAACAAAGATGACGTTGACCTTTGGGAAATCAACGAAGCCTTTGCCATGGTCACCATGTTAGCGATGCAACAGATGGATTTGGATCACGACAAAGTGAACGTAAATGGCGGCGCATGTGCCTTAGGGCATCCAATTGGCGCGAGCGGTGCACGACTATTAGTCACCTTGCTTCACGCCTTGCAAAACCGCGGTAAAAAACGCGGCGTAACGTCATTATGTATTGGTGGCGGTGAAGCTGTGGCTGTCGCGGTAGAAATGCTTTAATTTCGGCGCTTTGAAGCAAGCCAAACTGCGACCAGCAGAATAGCACCACCTAGGGCAAGTCGAAGCCAGTCGACGGCTTGCCCCCAAAATACATAATTAATGATCAGGCCGGCAGGTATCAGCATATTGTTCATGGTTGCCAGTTGCGCCACATTGACGCGTTTAGCGCCAAGGTTCCAGGCCAGGTATCCAAAACCTGAGGCACCGAGACCGAGCCACAGCAAGATACCCCACTGCAAATTGGTGGTGGGGGTTTTTGTAAAGTCGGCAAACAACATCATGGCAATACCTGAGGTGATGGTGGCACCGACAAAAAATAGCGCGAAGGCGTGCAGTTGGTTGCGTGCATCACCAAGCTCTAAGCGCTTATAAAAAACTTGCCCGGCGGCGAAGCAAATGTTCGCAGCCTGGATCAGTAAAAAGCCGGTGAGAAACGCATCACTGAGGGCATCGAACCGGATGACCGCAGCACCGATAACAGCGATTGCTGCTGCAAGCCACCACTGTGATGGTAAATGGCGGCGTTCAAAGAACAGATCGTCGATTAAGGTCACATACAGTGGCGTGAAAATAGTGAACAAGAGCACTTCTGGTACCGTAAGGTAAAGAAATGCGTGATACAGAAATAAATACATAACACCAATCTGCAAGGCACCGATGAATGCGAGTTGCCATTGTCGCCGGAAGGCTAAACGGGCAGGACGCCACAGCGGAAGGAATAGCGCAAGCGCTAGCACCATGCGGATAAAGACTGCGATATAGCCGTCAACTTGGCCAGCGAGAAACTCACCGATTAGAGAAAAACTTGCTGCCCACAATGCGGTAACGGCCCACAAAATCCACATAGATGCTCCTAGGTTTTGGTGTTTGTTGATGATGAAAGTACGTCGGTTTGCGAGAGTACCTTAGCGACTGAACTTTCTCGATAAAATTGTGGGGATATTCCCATGGTTTTCTTAAATAGACGCGAAAAGTAGTAGGGGTCGTCGAACCCTAACTGCTGACTGATTTGACGAATTGAATCGGTACTGCTGTCGAGCAATTGGCAGGCCAGTTTTACCCGAATTTGATTAAAATAACGCATGGGACTGGTGCCAGTAAACTGCTTAAATTTTTTGCTGAAATGAAAGCGTGAGAGCCCAGCAAAGTCAGCGAATTCGTCTAGGCTTAAGTCGCGATGTGAATTGTCGTACATGAACCGCTCGAGTGCGGGCAAATCGAACCCAGCTGGCGCTTGCATGGTCGAAGTTAAGCGCGGTAGCTCAACAATAATGCGCTGTAGCAGGCTTGCGGCTACAACGGCGGCAGCAAATTGATGCCGCTGCGTTTGTAAATTCAATAAGTCGGTGACCACCGGAATTAATTGCCGCCAGCGACTTAGTGTGAGCACGGGCTGTTGTGCGGTTAGCTCAAGAAAGTCCATGCATGCGGCGGCAGCTGAGCCTTGAAAATGTGCCCAGTAAATACTCCAAGGTTGCTCATTGGCCGCGGCATAGGCATGTGACTCGCCTGCAGGTAGTAACAATAATTGACCTGCTTCGAGTGAACCGGCGGCATGTTGGGTGCGAAACCACCCTTGGCCGCGATGGCAAAATATTAATAGAAAATCGGTGTGTTGCAGGCGCTCAACTTGGTGGCCAAGGGCATCAACATAATGGCCATAAGCCAATGGATACAAGTGCTTGGTTAATGGATGCCGCGAAAGTTGGCGCGTTAATTGTAACGGCAATACCACCCGTGAGCTGCCCGTAGGTAGCGGCCACGATGAGGGTTGGCTCATGGTTTACTCCGATGATCGCAATTTTGTCCATTATAGGGGCAATATCGTCGATGTTAAAGCGCCATGAAAAGACCGACAATACAGATATACAAAATACGGCAAACGAATTAAACAACGAGGTAGTGATTATGAGTAAGAAAGTTCCTTTATTTATTGACGGTGAATTTGTCCAGTCAAAAACCAGTAACTGGATTGATGTAACCAATCCGGCGACACAAGAAGTAATCGCTCAGGCGCCATGCGCCACACAGGACGAAATGAAGCAGGCCGTGGAAAGCGCGAAGAAAGCGTTTTTGACGTGGAAAGAAGTGCCAGTTAGCGAACGAGCGCGCGTTATGATGCGCTACCAAGCATTGCTTAAAGAACACCATGACGAAATTGCTGAGATTCTAGCCAGCGAAACCGGTAAAACCTTTGATGACGCGAAAGGCGACGTATGGCGTGGAATCGAAGTGGTTGAGCATGCAGCAAACATACCTTCGTTGCTGATGGGTGAAACGGTCGAAAACGTGGCACGCGGTATTGATAGCTACAGCTATACGCAGCCTTTGGGTGTGTGTGCGGGTATTACACCGTTTAACTTCCCGGCGATGATTCCGTTATGGATGTTCCCGCTGTCAATTGCCTGTGGTAACACTTTTATTCTGAAACCTTCTGAGCAAGATCCGCTTACACCAACGCGTTTAGTTGAGCTGTTTGAACAAGCTGGTGCGCCAAAGGGTGTATTGCAAGTCATTCACGGTGGCAAAGAACAAGTCGACTTCTTGTTGGATGAGCCAGCTGTGCGTGCGATTTCATTCGTCGGTTCAGTTGCCGTTGGCCAATACATTTACCGTCGTGGTACAGAGAATATGAAGCGCGTGCAAGCATTTGCGGGTGCGAAAAACCATTGTGTGATCATGCCAGACGCGAATAAATCACAAGTAATTAGTAACTTGGTGGGTGCGTCTGTAGGTGCGGCTGGCCAGCGTTGTATGGCTATTTCCGTTGCGGTATTTGTTGGTGCTGCACGCGAGTGGATTCCAGAAGTAGCCGCTGAGATTGCGAAAGTGAAGCCAGGCGCCTGGAATGACAAAAACGCCGCTTATGGTCCGGTAATTAGCCCACAAGCAAAACAGCGTGTTGAGAACTTCATCACCCAGGGTCAAAAAGAAGGTGCTGAGCTGTTGGTTGATGGCCGCAATTGTGAAGTTGAAGGCTTCCCGAATGGCAACTGGGTTGGACCAACCATGTTTGGTAAAGTAACCACCGATATGGAAATTTATAAGAACGAGATTTTCGGCCCGGTATTGTGTGCAACTGAAGTTGACACTTTGGACGACGCATTAGCCATGGTTAATGCCAACCCATACGGTAACGGTACGTCAATCTTTACCGCTAGTGGCGCCGCTGCGCGTAAATACCAGCACAATGTTGAAGTGGGTCAGGTGGGTATCAATATTCCGATTCCAGTGCCATTACCATTCTTCTCATTCACTGGCTGGAAAGGCTCATTCTTTGGTGATTTGCATGCTTATGGTAAGCAGGCTGTGCGCTTCTATAGCGAAACCAAAACCATTACTGCGCGTTGGTTCGAAAGCGATATTGAAGACGCTAACGGCCCAAATATGACTATTCATTTGAAGTAATAGGACGTTGTCATGAATTTTAATTTAACTGACGACCAACAAGCTTTTGTCGATACGGCAAAGGCCTTTGCTGACAAAGAACTGGCGCCGTTCGCGGCGCAATGGGACGAAGAGTCTCATTTCCCAATTGAAGTGTTCCGTAAAGCTGGCGAAATGGGTTTTATGGGCATGTATACGCCAGAAGATGCGGGTGGTTTTGGCATGAGCCGACTCGACGCCGCGCTGATTTTTGAGCAGTTGGCGATGGGCTGTACTGCAACCACAGCCATGATGACCATTCATAATATGGTGACCTGGATGATCGGTTCATTCGCGCAGCCGGATGTGATTGAACAGTGGGTGCCTGAGCTTGTGACCGGCGAAAAGCTCGGTTCGTATTGTTTGACTGAGCCGGGTGCTGGTTCTGATGCAGCAAGTTTGCGTACGTCAGCTAAGAAAGAGGGCGACGAGTACGTACTGAATGGTTCGAAGATGTTTATTTCTGGTGCCGGTAGCACCGATGTACTGGTGGTAATGGCGCGCACAGGCGAGCCAGGGCCGAAAGGTATTTCGGCATTTGTGGTTCCAGCTGACGCAGCGGGAATCAGCTATGGTAAGAAAGAAGCGAAAATGGGCTGGAATGCGCAGCCAACTCGCTTAGTTACCTTTGAAGATGTGCGTATTCCGGCACAAAATTTGCTTGGCCAGGAAGGCGAAGGCTTTAAGTTTGCCATGATGGGCTTGGACGGCGGCCGCATTAATATTGCTGTGTGTTCAGTGGGTACTGCGCAGGCAGCACTGGAAACCGCAACCAATTACATGCACGAGCGCACCCAGTTCGGTAAAGAGTTAGGGCACTTCCAGGCGTTGCAATTTAAGCTGGCGGATATGGCCACTGAACTTGTTGCCGCGCGTCAAATGGTGCGTTTAGCGGCATTTAAAGTGGACAGCAATGATGCGGATAAAACCACCTATTGCGCCATGGCAAAACGTTTTGCGACTGATGTGGGTTTTCAGGTGTGTAACGAAGCACTGCAAATTCACGGTGGTTATGGATACATCAAGGAATACCCACTGGAGCGGCATGTGCGCGATGTTCGTGTGCATCAAATTCTTGAGGGCACCAACGAGATTATGCGGGTGATTATTGCGCGCCGCTTGTTGGCAGATATGGACCGAGCCATCCTTTAAGGGTGGCTTTCTTGTCTATAACGGAGGTCAAACATGGACCAAGTAGTACTATTTGATGAACTCGAAGCGGCAAATGGCAAGCGTATCGGCGTTGCAACGCTGAACTCTGAAAAGTCGCTCAATGCGTTAAGCTTGCCAATGATTCAGTTAATGCAGCCGAAATTGAAGCAATGGGCTGACGATGACGCCATTGCTTGTGTATTTTTTCAGGGCGCCGGCGAAAAGGCATTTTGTGCAGGTGGCGACATTGTTGCCATGTATAAAGCGATGCAGGCTAAGCCAGGCGTATTGGTTGATGAAGTCGCTGACTTTTTTAGCCAGGAATATCGATTAGATTATGCCATTCATACCTTCCCGAAACCAATTGTGTTGTGGGGCCATGGCATTGCCATGGGCGGCGGTATGGGCCTTATGAACGGCGCAAGCCACCGTATTGTTACTGAACGCTCGCTGTTGGCGATGCCTGAAGTGAATATTGGTTTATACCCCGACGTGGGCGCGACCCATTTCTTAAATCAAATGCCAGACGGCTGCGGATTATTTTTAGGCATTACGGGCGCGCACATGAATGCGGCCGATGCCCTCTACCTGAAATTGGCCGATCATTTTATTGCGAGCACCAGCAAAGACGACGTTCTTGCAGGTTTGCGTGAGGTTAAATGGGGCGACACTGCCGCGTTAAACCAGCAAAAAGTGACAGACGTACTGAACGGTTTGAGTTTACGCGATAGCAGTCACCGTCCAGCGGGCCAAGTTGAAGGGCATCAGCGCCTCATCAAAAAACTAACTGCCGGTGCCGATATTGAGTCTGTTGTGGCAGCGATAGTGAATGATAAGACCGACGATAAATGGCTAGCCAAGGCACGTCAGACGTTAGCGGCCGGTTGCCCGATGACGGCGCACATTGTTTGGAATCAACTGCAGCATGGCACTGACTTGAGCTTGGCCGACTGTTTCCGGCTTGAGTTAACGTTATCGGTGCAGTGCGCAATGCGCGGTGATTTTGCTGAAGGCATTCGCGCGTTGTTGATTGATAAAGACAAGCAGCCGAAATGGCAACATGCGTCAGTCGCTGAGGTTTCAGCAGAAGAAGTTGACGGCTTTTTCACGTCGCCGTGGAGCGCGGATGAGCACCCCTTGGCGCAGTTAGGTAAATAACAACAATAACGATTAACGACTAACGATTAACGATTAATGAGGTTCAATCATGGCTAAAGTCGGATTTATTGGATTAGGAAACATGGGTGGCCCAATGGCGGCCAACCTCGTGAAAGGTGGTCATCAGGTACAAGTATTTGATCTTGCGGAAGCGGCGTTATTGGCGGCAGAAGAAGCTGGTTGCACACGCGCTGCATCGGCGACCGAAGCAGCGCAGGGCGCTGACTTTGTGATAAGTATGCTGCCTGCCGATAAGCACGTTGAAAGTGTTTATTTGGGCGACAATGGCTTAATCAATGTGCTTGGCGAAAATGCGCTGGCGATTGATTGCAGTACCATCAGTGCCGCCACGGCTCGTAACGTTGGTCTTGCGCTAAAAGCTAAGAATATTTCCTTTATTGATGCTCCAGTTTCAGGCGGTGTGGGGGGGGCTAAGGCCGGCACGCTTACCTTTATCTGTGGCGGTGAAGAAGCTTCGGTAGAGCGCGCGGGTGACGTATTACAGCACATGGGCAAGAATATCTTCCGCGCCGGTGATGTCGGTGCCGGACAAGTAGCCAAAATTTGTAATAACATGCTCTTGTCCGTGTTAATGGTTGGCACGTCAGAAGCACTGCAGCTTGGTATTGCGCATGGTTTGGACGCAAAAGTCTTGTCTGAAATCATGTCGAAGAGCTCGGGTAGCAACTGGACTTTAGATGTATATAATCCATGCCCTAATGTGATGGATAATGTCCCTTCGAGTAATGGCTATCAAGGCGGCTTCTTGGTTGACCTTATGAGTAAAGATCTTGGTTTGGCACAGCAAGCAGCATTAGCTAGCGGTGCGGCGACGCCAATGGGTGCTTTAACACATAATCTTTACCGTAGCTGGTCGCAGCTGGGGCATGGTCGCGAAGACTTTTCCAGTATTTTTAACTACGTAAAAGCAAACACGAAGTAACGGAAACATTATGAAAATTGCTGAAAGTACAATTGTTATCACGGGCGGCGCGCAAGGTTTGGGCCGTGCAATGGCTGAGTATTTCGCTGCGGATGGCGCACAGTTGGCGTTAATTGATATGAATGCTGATACCTTGGCAGAAGCAGAAAAAATCTGTACCGCCAAAGGTGCGAAAAAAGTAAAAAGCTACGTCGTGAATGTCACGGACGAAGCGGCCGTTGAGCAGGTGTTTAATGACATTGCCGCTGACTTTGGTGCGGTCAATGTGTTGATAAATAATGCTGGTATTTTGCGTGACGGCTTGCTGATTAAATGCAAAGACGGTGAAATCACCCACAAAATGCCGCTGCAACAATTCCAGTCGGTATTGGATGTGAACCTAACCGGAAGTTTCTTATGTGGTCGTGAAGCCGCTGCCCATATGGCGAAAGCTGGAAATGGCGGGGTTATTATTAACATTTCAAGTGTGGCGCGTGCCGGTAACATGGGGCAAACCAACTACGCCGCAACCAAAGCGGGTGTGGTAGCAATGACCGTAACTTGGGCGCGTGAACTTGGGCGTTTTGGTATTCGTTGTGGTGCAATTGCGCCAGGCTTTATCGAAACACCAATGACTGCGCAAATGAAGCCTGAAGCAATTGAACGTGCGTTGAACATGGTTCCATTGCGCCGTTGGGGCCAGCCGGAAGAAATTGCACACAGCGCCCGATACATCATTGAGAATGACTTCTTCAGTGGTCGTGTGGTAGAAATAGACGGTGGAGTTCGACTATAACGAGTACTGATGCGTAAATTACCCCCATTAAATGCTTTAAAGGCTTTTGAAGCGGCTGCGCGCCATTTGAGTTTTACGCGTGCGGCCGATGAACTTTATGTCACCCAAGCTGCGGTGAGTCATCAAGTTAAAGGGCTTGAGGAGTATTTGGGGGTACAGTTGTTTTTGCGGCGCAACAGGTCGCTACTACTTACCCCTGAAGGGCAAACCTATTTTCTTGAATTAAAAGAAATATTTGACCACATTGTGCAAGCGACTGAGCGGGTGAAATATGCCAGCCAACGCGGCTCACTGACAATATCCTTGCCCCCTAGCTTTGCTATTTTATGGTTTGTGCCACGCCTTAGCCGCTTTCGTGAAGCTTGCCCTGACATTGACGTACGAATTCGCGCCGTGGACGAGGTTGACGGTTCGTTAACTGACGATGTTGACGTTGCCATTTACTATGGTGCGGGCAAATGGCCGGGCTTGAAAGCCTATAAACTGCACAACGAATTCTTGCTTCCGGTTTGCTCGCCGTTACTGCTAACCGGTACTAAGCCGCTACGCGAACCGCGCGATCTTCTGAATCATACGTTATTACACGATGAAACGCGTAACGCGTGGAAGGACTGGTTTAAGCTGGTGGGTATTGATAAAGACAAAGGTGATAACGGGCCTATTTTCAGCCATTCAAACCTTGCACTTAAAGCTGCAGTGCATGGCCAAGGGATAGCTTTGGCGAATAATGTGTTGGTTAAACCGGAAATAGACGCTGGCCATTTAATACAAATTTTTCCTGAAGCACTGCCACGGCAAAAATCTTTTTATCTGGTTTGTCGTGACTCTCAGTCAGAAGTAGGTAAAATCGCGACCTTCCGAAATTGGTTGCTGCAAGTGGTTGAGGAAGAAGAGGACAGCTATGAGTGAGAGCCAGCGTGTTGCAATACAACGTGATAACGCTCAAGGCAGTGTACGTGTGGTGTTTGCGCATGGCGCTGGGGCAGGCTTGCAAAGTGACTTTATGCAATATTTTGCACTCGGACTCGCACTCAACGATATTGAAGTTGTACGCTTTAATTTTCCGTACTGGCAGAAGTTTATGGACACCGGTGTGCGGCGCCCGCCAAACCGGATGCCCGAGTTAGAGCATTGCATGCGCACCGTGGTTGGCCAATTTAATGATGATAAACCATTAATTTTGATGGGTAAGTCGATGGGGTCGCGGGTAGCATTTCGGCTTGCAGATGAATTGAATGCAAAGTGCGCCATTGCTCTTGGCTTCCCGTTTCATCCGGTTGGCAAACCTGACACCTTGCGTTTAGCTGACTTAGCCAACAACCGCACGCGAAATTTAATTATTCAAGGCACACGCGATACTTTGGGTAAACCCGACGAGGTCGCGAGCTACAAGCTACCTAACAATGTTGCAGTAAAATGGATTGATGGCGGTGATCACAGTCTAGAGCCGACCAAGCGTAGTGGTTATACGCGTGAGCAGCTATGGCAAGCTGCGGTTAATGAAATAACGAATAGTGTTTTACCAAGGGGTTGTGAATGACCGGAATTGTGGCCTATTGTCGGCCTGGATTTGAAAGTGATTGTGCCGCCGAGCTGCAGGATAAAACTGCTGCGCTGGGCATTTTTGGCTATTGCCAAACCAAAGCGCAACAAGGTTATGTTGTATATCGCTGTCAAAGCGAAGAGGCCGAGCACTTGGCCAAAAAATTGCTACTTGCCGAATTAATGTTTACCCGCCAATTTATTGTGATTTTGGCACATGTGACTGATCTTCCCCAAGAAGACAGAGTAAGTGCCGTGCAGGTTGCGTTGTTGGATGAAGATGTGATGGAAGCTTTTCCAGGCATTAAGCCCTGTGGTGATTTGCGCCTGGAAACACCGGATACCAATTTAGGTAAAGAGCTCACGAAGTTTTGCCGTAAGTTCACGGTGCCATTGCGCCAGGGGCTGCGAAAAATTGATTGGTTGACGGCGAAAGAGAGCGATCGACGCCCAACATTGCACGCATTCTTTTTAAGTAATAAAGAAATTTATATCGGTTTTTCTTATTCATTCAATCAGTCACCTTGGTTGATGGGGATTCCGCGTTTGCGCTCACCGAGTGATGCGCCGAGTCGGTCAACGTTGAAACTTGACGAAGCCTTTCAAGTGTTTGTTCCTGAGCACGAGCGTGAAGAGCGCATTAGCTCAGGCATGAATGCTGTGGATTTAGGTGCGGCACCTGGCGGTTGGACCTATCAACTTGTGCGCCGCGGCATGATGGTTCAGGCGGTCGACAATGGGCCAATGGCTGAGAGCTTGATGCAGACAGGGCAGGTTAAACATATTCGCGAAGATGGTTTTAAATATCGACCGAAGAAAAAGAACGTGACTTGGTTGGTGTGCGATATGGTTGAAAAGCCTGCGCGTGTGGGAGAACTGATGACCAGTTGGTTGATTGATGGCGATTGCAAAGAAGCCATTTTCAACCTTAAGTTGCCCATGAAGCGTCGCTACGCTGCGATGGCGGAATATTTAGAGCATATCAAGCGCGACTTGATGGAGCAGGGGCGTGGTAAGTTTGAGTTGCAAGCAAAGCAACTTTACCATGACCGTGAAGAAGTTACCGTGCATATTCGCTGGATATAAAAAAACCGACCTGAGGGTCGGTTTTTTTATTCATAGGGTTTTATAACCGTTCAATCACAGCCTGGGTGAAATCTGTAGTGCTACCGGTGCCGCCGAGGTCACGCGTGGTGCGGTCGCCCGAAGCAATAACGTCGGTTACTGCGGCAAGAATACGCTTGGCTTGATCATGCATACCAAGGTATTCAAGCATTTGAATAGCTGCCAAAATTACTGAGGTTGGGTTGGCAATGTTTTGCCCAGCGATGTCTGGTGCAGAGCCATGTACCGCTTCAAAAATAGCTGACTTCTCACCAATATTGGCGCCAGGCGCCATACCCAAGCCACCAACTAAACCTGCGCAAAGGTCAGATAAAATATCACCGAACAGGTTGGTGGTTACAATCACGTCGAATTGCTCTGGGTTCATCACCAGTTTCATGCACACCGCATCAACAATCATTTCATCGGACTGAATATCTGGATATTCAGCGGCGATTTCACGGGCTACCTTCAAAAATAGGCCTGAGGTTGATTTAAGAATATTTGCTTTGTGTACTGCGGTGACTTTCTTACGGCCTTCGCGGCGGGCCAGTTCGTATGCAAAACGAACGATACGCTCACAGCCCGCGCGGGTGATTTTGCTCATCGCCTGTGCTTCAGAGCCGTCTTCAGAAACAACTTGGCCAAGCCCCGAGTACATGCCTTCAGTGTTTTCGCGCACCGTAATAATATCAATATTTTCGTAGCGTGCTTGCGTACCCTTAAAGGATTTTACCGGACGTACATTGGCATACAAATTAAACTGCTTGCGCAAACTGACGTTGATTGATGTAAACCCTTCACCAACAGGTGTTGTTAACGGGCCCTTTAATGTTGCTTTATTGCGAGCAATTGCGTCTAACGTTGCCTGTGGCAACAACTCACCGGTCTTCTCAAGTGCTGCTAAGCCAGCATCGGCAAATTCATAGTTAAAATCACAGCCTGCGTGGTCAAGAATTTTCAGTGTGGCATTAATAATATCTGGGCCAATTCCGTCGCCGGGAATTACAGTAATTGTGGTGCTCATCGCGGGTACCTTCTAACTTCTAGGTCAAATTAAGTGTCTAACATCGATTGGCGCGAACTATAGCAGATTTTGGGAGCTGCTGAGGTGTCGAGTGTCATTAAAACGATTGATATTCGCTATAAGCATCAGCGCCCCAGGCAATCAGTGCACCGTCTTTAAATAGCATTGGGGTGCATTCATCGCGCGTGGTAATGCCATCGGATTTCACGTGATGGGTGCGATAAAATAAAATCAGTACTTCGCCGTCATCCGTGGCTTTCGCTTCACTAATATCGGGTGAGCCCAGCAAACGAATCACATCGTCTTTTTGAGTGCCGAGGTCAAGGCGGCCGATCTGTTTGAGATTGAAGGTTTCGCGTTCCTGCCAACTCATATTTTCCGGGTCGGCTTGATAAAGATGCAGAACCAGCGCAGCTGCTGCCGCGTAAATGGCAAAGCCAATTAACACAACTTTAAGCATTTTTGACATCAGCTACGCCTCCTTGAGCTAATTTAATCTGTAATGACACGATAGCACGGATGATACACTGAACCAGGCAGTTTCATGCGGCTTTGTTCGACGAATGCCCGCAACAACACGTCCAGTTTCTTCATCATGTCACGTTCGCCGTGGATTTCGAATACCCCGTGTTTGCGAATTGCACGAATACCGTCATCTTTCACGTTGCCTGCAACAATTGCGGAAAATGCCCGGCGTAAATCTGCCGCAAGTGTTTGTGGTTCTTGCCCACGATGCAAATTCAAGTTGCGTACATTGTCGTGGTTGGGCACGAACGGTCGCTGAAACTCTTCATCAATGTGTAGGGTCCAGTTGAAACAATACGAATCCCCGGTGTCGCGACGATATTCTTTTACCGCTTGTGCACCTTGTGTCATTGCCCTTGCCACTTCGGCAGGTGCACCAACAATAATTTGATACAGCTTACGCGCGTCATCGCCAAGTGTAGCAGTAACGAAATCGTCAATCGCATCGAAATATTCGCGGCTGCTTTCAGGGCCGGTCAAAATAATAGGCAGTATTTGGCGCTCGTTTTCTGGGTGCATCAGAATACCCAGAATATAGAGTAGCTCTTCTGCCGTACCTGCGCCGCCCGGGAAAATCACAATGCCGTGCGCACAACGCACGAAGGCTTCGAGGCGTTTTTCGATATCAGGCAAAATCACCAGTTCGTTCACGATTGGGTTCGGTGGCTCGGCGGCGATGATTCCCGGTTCGGTAAAACCAAGGTAGCGGCCGTCGACAATGCGTTGTTTGGCATGACCAATGGTCGCGCCTTTCATAGGGCCCTTCATGGCGCCTGGACCGCACCCTGTGCATATATTCAAGCTGCGTAAGCCGAGCTGATAGCCGACTTCTTTGGTGTACTTGTACTCAACTTCATTGATGGAGTGGCCACCCCAGCACACAATAACGTTGGGCTCGAGGTTCGGTTGCACAACCTGGGCGTTGCGTAAAATGTCGAATACTACGTGCGTTAAGGTGTGGGTATCGGCTGAGTCTAACGTTTGTGCGTTGTAGCGTTCACCGGTAAACAAAATGTCACGCAGCACGGCTTCAACCAACTCTTGCATACCCGCAATCAATTCGCCGTCAACAAAGGCTTCGGCGGGTGGGTTAACCAATTCGAGTTGCACGCCACGCTCACATTTGATGACGTTGACATCAAAATCTTTATATTTTTCAAAAATCTCTTCGCTGCTATCCGTGGTACTGCCTGCGTTCAACACAGCCAGGCAACAGTTACGAAATAGCTTATAGAGTTGTTCGTCGCTGCTTTGTTGCAGTCGGTTTATTTCAAGTTGTGAGAGCAAGCTCATGCTGCCCCGCGGGGAAATTTTAAATCGCATTTCGATTCCTTTTTTGATTTGTTATTGGCGACTTAAGCGAACAGACTGCGGCGTTTGTTCAAAGTCTGAACGAAACGGGTTGATGTCGAGACCACCGCGTCGCGTGTAACGCGCGTAAACAGTCAGTTGTTCGGGTTTGAGTCGCGTTTTAATGTCCATATAAAGCCGTTCGACACATTGTTCGTGAAACTCGTTGTGGTGGCGAAACGAGATGATGTAACGCAGCAGAGCTGCATGATCAATTGCAGGGCCACGATAACGAATGAGTACCGAGCCCCAGTCAGGCTGATTGGTAATCAAGCAATTTGATTTAAGCAGGTGACTGTGCAGCGTTTCATTAACCACGTGATTGCCATGCAGGCTCAACAGCTCCGGATTGTATTCGTAACTGTCGATGCGAATGTCTTGAGCATCAATACATAGGCCCGGCAAGTCGCTAAATGGTGCCTGCTGTGCTTGTTGCACGGTATCGAGGCGCACTGACACCTGGCCACCTGCACAGGCAGACAAGTCTTCGGTAAGCTGTTGTTGTACTGCATGCCAGGTATCCCAACGGCTATCATTGAAGCTATTGAGGTATAATTTAAATGATTTTGATTCCACCAGATTGATACTGGTGGCGGGTACGCGAAACTCGGCGACCGCAACCTGAGGTACGCCCAGAGTATTCAACCACGATAATTCATAACCATGCCAAATGTCGTCGCCGTGAAACGGCAACGATGCCCCCTCGTTCAGGCCTATAGGCGTGCGATTGAGCTGACGCGGCACTGCTTGCAATAAGCTGGCGTCATACTGGGTCGGATACTGCGTTGGTTGGCCCAAATTCAAATGGGCGAGAGGTTGCTTCATCGATTTCAATTACCTGTTACACTACTGTTTTTTATGCAGTCGGCCATTGTAGCGCTGCTGTTGACGAGTTACCAGAAAAACTGATTTCTGCAAACTAAGCTACCACGTTAGGACCAATTTCATGCACATTGATGCCGCATTAGATGAGTTAATTGCTCGTTATCAAAGCGCTTACGCACAAGCCGAAGTGCCTTTACTCACCGAATCTCATGACGGTTGGCAGGCACCAATTTATGGTGAACCTGCTGAGCAAAACCGCGTTATCTGGCAGCCTGTGCGTCAAGCTGAACCCATGCAGTTTGATGATTTAGCGAACGCACTGGAACAGCCATTTCATGCAGATATTGCCCATTTCTACGGCCGTTGGTTCGCAGCGGATATCAATGTCACCTTTGACCATCATCCGCTAATATTGTTACAGAATCATTGTTTAGAAGATGGTGAACGTTTGCAGGCGAATTTAGCGGGCCACGTATTGATGAAGCGTCGGTTGCGCCAACCCATTACTTTGTTTATTGGTTTAGCCGAAGAATCCGATGATTTGTTGGTGAGTATCGACAATGCCAGTGGCCAAGTCGGGCTGGAATTTGTTGGCCAACCACAGCACGAAATTGTGGCTGATAGCCTGGCTGAATTTGTACAAAAATTGACGCCGCGTGTGGTGGATTAATTGATCTGAATCAAGTAACTTGAATTGCATCAGAACAGAGTTAAGTAATTGAGCGTTTATCAGGGGTAAAAAATGACAACAATAAACCCAGCTCAACTGCGTGATGGCCAGTTGACGTACTTGGTTGCTGAAGACTTGAAAATGGCAGCTTCGCTGCTCTATCAAGCGTATTACGACGATGCATTATTGATGGCAATTTTTCAGGCGGATAAGCCGGATTACGAAAAGCGTTTACGGGCAGCCATTCGTGAAGAATTGATGGCGTTTTGGGAAGCGAAACAACCTATGCTGGGTGTGTTTGACGGCGACTCGTTAATTGGGGTGGTTTGCTTGACGCAGCCGGGCAAAAGTTTTGGCCCGGGTAAGTATTGGCATTGGCGTTTAAAAATGCTGCTGACAGCTGGCTATGTCAGCACCATGCAGTTGCTTGAAAAGGAGCGCTTGATTCAAGAGGCTGTGCACGGTGATGATTACCACATGTTGGCTTTTATTGCAGTTAGCCCGCGTTATCAGCAGCAAGGGTGGGGTGATTTACTGGTTCGGGCGGCGCAATCGGCAATCGATGATGAGCCGCAATCACGGGGCATCGCCGTGTATGTAACCCAACCACAGTATTTGAGCCTATTCGAACAACACGGTTATGAATTGGTTCAAGAATTAAGCGTTGGCGACATTAGCGGTAAGCTGATGTTTCAATCACGTTCACAATTAGATGAGGTGAGTCGTGCAATTTAAAAGCTTTGCGGAGTTTTATCCGTATTACTTAAAAGAACACTCTGATCGTCGCTGTCGTGCCATGCATTATATGGGGAGTACGTTAGTGATTGCGGTGTTGGTTTATGCAATTGTAACGCAACAGTGGCTGTGGTTGCTGGCCATTCCTTTGATTGGCTATGGCTTCGCGTGGTTGGGGCATTTTGTTTTTGAACACAATAAGCCGGCTACGTTTAAATATCCGGCTTATTCATTGCTTGGTGACTGGGTTATGTACGGCCAGTTTTTGCTGAGCCTAGTCGGTATAAAGTCAGGCCCTAAGGGGTCGGGACCCGGTGCGGCGGGGTCGTAATTTCAACCAGGCGCATGTTTAGTAGCGTCGCTTGGCCGTTATATCGGCTTTCACCATCGCTGCTAAAGCCAAATTCATAGCGGCTCAACCAACCAATATGGCGTTGCAACTTGGCTGGGCGACCGCCTTGCCATGCAATATCAAGAAACTGCAATTGTTGCTGCTTGCAGTACTGCTCAACATATCGACGAGCCTGCTCGGCCTGACGGCGACCTTGCCAGAAGATTAATACGATAAAACCAACGAACAACAATGCGATGGCATCAGCAAGAACCATTATTGCGCTCCAATAAATTGCTGCCAAGCTTTGTACAGCGGTGTCGGTAAGTCGTTACGCTGCACTAAACCCAGCGCGAATATGCGGGTGTCAGGAAGACGCAGGATATCACGAACAATGCCCGCAAACAGGGCGGAATTGTTGAGTTCTGCGCATCGTAATAAATAAGCTTCCATCAAGTCGCCACAAAGCGCTGGCCAAAGCCTGGCGACAATAATCACTAATTCGTCGGCGCTGGCAACAGGCATGCGCCGCGCAAGGTGCTGTTGCAGTGCAGTATCCGATGCAAACCCAGCAAGGGCGCGCAAGCTATTCAGCCGCACCTGACTGCTATCACTCGTCACACAAGCCAGCAATTGCTGTTTCATGGTTTGCGGCGCTGTAGTGTGCTCAAGCGCTTCTGCTAAGGCATTCTGCAGCGGTTCTGGGTACTGCGCGAAATTTTCAGCAATGGCCATTGCGGTTGCGGCATCGTCATTTAGTCGCGCGGCAACATCATGAATCCCCTGAATGCCCAGCTGTTGCCAGCCTTCCGCGGTGGGTTGACGCAGTTCATTCTGCGCCGTTTGATAATAGCGTGATGGCGGACGCTGCCAACGCGTGGTGAGTTGGGCATGCACCGCCGCGCGTTTTGCCTCAGAGGGCGTAAACAAGTAGGCTGATTGCTGCAACTGTTGCTCTTGTTCGTCGCTCAGTGCACCTGTAATTTGTTGCCCCAACATCGCGATAACTTGTGTCATGAACTCTTGTTGTGCAGCATGATTCAGCAAACCGCGCTCGTCCAACGGCATTTTCAGAAACCAAAGAAAGGGTTCAGGTTGATCGGCAGTAACCTGAGGCCAAAACACGACAGCAAACCAAGCATGGTCTTGCAAAGGGTAAGGGTAGGGACGTTGCTGCGCACATATTGCACTGAATGTATTCGCATCGATAGCTTGCACGCGGCGCCCTAAATCGTATACGACAAAGTCACTTTGGCTTTCGTTGAGTAGTTCAGCTAGGTTTGTAATAGTCATGAAACTTGCATCATTTTCAATTTTGCTTAAAGATGTCGGCCATTATAACTAAAATAAGTCGTGGAGGTAGTCATGGACCAACGACAACGAGCAGCTCGTTTGCTTGAGCGTATTGAAGCAGAATTAAATTGCCTGGGCTTGTGGCAGACACATTACCCGTCATCGCAAGCTTTGGCGAGTACTGAACCCTTTGCCATGGATACCCTTGATTTCCATCAGTGGTTACAATTTATTATGTTGCCGCGTATGTGGTCGATGCTTGATAGCGAACACCCATTGCCGCAAAACATTGCGGTAAGCCCTATGGCAACGCATGTTTATCGAGAAGAAATGGAACATCATGAAGGCTTGATCGCAAGCTTGCGTGAGTTTGATATTTTATTGAGCGGTGCTGACCCGTTAGCTGATGACGTCTAATTTCAATCACGACCTGACCATCTTATTTCAAGATGATTACTTTGTGGCGGTGGATAAACCCAGCGGCTTATTGGTGCACCGCAGCTGGATAGCGCGTGAAGCAACCGAATTTGCGCTGCAGAAAGTTCGCGATCAAATTGGTCAACGGGTATACCCAGTGCACCGTTTAGACCGGCCTACCTCAGGAATTTTGTTATTTGCAAAAGATGCTGATACGGCACGCGCAATGACGGAAATTTTCACCAGCCGACAAATTCAAAAGGTTTATCACGCCGTTGTGCGGGGATACATTGATGACGGCCTGTTAGATTACCCACTCAAAGAAGAGTTGGATAAAATAGCCGACGCGCAGGCGAATCAAGACAAAGAGCCGCAAGAGGCCGTTACCGAGTACCGGTGTATAGAGCGTATTGAATTGCCGTTTGCGGTAGGTAAACGACACCCAACATCACGGTACTCATTGGTTGAACTGCACCCTAAAACGGGTCGTAAGCACCAATTGCGACGCCATATGTCGCACTTGCGCCACCCAATAATCGGTGACAGTAATCACGGTGATGGGCGGCACAACCGCTTTTTCCGTGAGCACTTTGGTTTAAACCGACTGATGTTGGCGGCAACATCGCTGCGCTTTGACCACCCGCATACAAAAACGGCAGTTCATATTGAACTGCCGGTACCAAATGATTTACTCAAGCCGTTTCGAGCGGACTAATCACCCGCGCGCAGTAATTCGTTGATACTTACTTTGGCACGCGTTTTAGCGTCAACCTTTTTCACAATAATGGCCGCATACAGGCTGTGCGTACCATCTTTGGCGGGCAGGTTTCCGGGTACAACAACGGCACCCGCTGGCACGCGGCCATAATGTATTTCGCCGGTTTCCCGATCGTAAATACGGGTGCTTTGACCAATATAAACACCCATTGAAATTACTGCGCCTTCTTCAACGATTACCCCTTCGACTATTTCTGAACGGGCGCCAATGAAGCAGTTGTCTTCAATGATGGTAGGCGCTGCCTGCAGTGGCTCAAGTACACCACCAATACCAACACCGCCTGACAAATGCACGTTTTTACCAATTTGTGCACATGAACCAACGGTAGCCCACGTGTCGACCATGGTGCCTTCATCAACAAACGCGCCGATATTTACGTACGAAGGCATCAGCACGACGTTACGACCAATAAATGCGCCTTTACGCACCATTGCTGGTGGTACGACGCGCATACCCTCCGCACGGAAGCGGGCATCGTCATAGCCAATAAACTTGCTATCCACTTTATCGAAAAAACGGGTTTCGCCGCCATTCATCAGGTGGTTGTCTTGCGTGCGGAACGACAACAGTACAGCTTTCTTCAGCCATTCGTTGACGACCCATTGCCCGTTTAATTTCTCAGCAACACGCAGTTCACCTTGATCAATTTTTTGAATAACTTCGGTTAAATCACGTTGCAGCTCAGCTGGAACGCGACTTGGAGAAATCTCTGTGCGCTGCTCAAAGGCAGCTTCAATACGTGTTTGTAAGGTGGTCATTGTTTATCCTGTTACATCATTCAGTGGCGTGTGAATACGCCCGATTAATTATCCAAGGCAGCGATGATCTGCTGACGCAAGTTCCGCTTCTGTTCATCATTAAGTGCTTCATTGCGCCGCGTGGTGACTGTGAATAAATCCTCAGCTTGTTCGCCGACGGTGGTGATTTTAGCGGTTAGTATGTTTAAATCCAATGCCTGAAGCACTTTAGCAACATGAGCAACAAGGCCCGGACGATCAAGTGCGGTCAATTCAAAGGCCGTACGGCGCGGGTTACGCTCGCTAACAAACTCAACTTTGGTTGGCACGTTAAAGCTACGTAACTGGCGCGGGAGCCGTCGTTGTGCGCCCGGTGCGGGCTGGCGTTGGCGCAGCACATCATGCAATTGTTGTTTGAGGGATTCGATGCGGCGCACGTCGGTAAGGGGCTCACCGTCATCTTGCAGCACCACAAAAGTATCCATGACATAACCGTCACGAGTTGCCAAAATTTGCGCGTCATGAATGCTCAGCGCCTGGCTGTCGAGAACCGCCGCAACCGCTGCAAATAAGTTTTCGTGCTCAAGGTGGTAAACAAACAATTCGGTGGTGCCTTGGTTATTCTCATCGCCCACTAAGATTATTGGCAGTTGATCATCGGACTCTGCAGCCAATATGTACTGTGAATGCCATGCAATTTGCTCGGGTTGGTGCCGTAAGAAATAATCGGCGGTAAACCGGCTCCATAATTCATTAACCGGCTGCGCGTCAAAGCCAAGGCTTAGCAACAGGCCCATGGCGTGTGCTTGATGTTGATGTATGCGCTGGCGCATTTCCGTTGCTGCGGAAGGCTTGCTCTGTGCCAGAAACTGTTTGGTGGCCTGATAGAGATTTTCCAATAATGTGGCTTTCCAGTTATTCCACAAACTGCTGTTGGTGGCACGGATGTCCGCAACGGTCAGGCAATATAAATAATCCAGATGCCGTTGTGAGCCGACTTTTTCAGCAAACTGACGCACAACTTCAGGATCGTGAATATCGCGTTTTTGTGCGGTTACAGACATGAAAAGATGGTGGCGCACCAGCCAGGCAATTAATTCGCCGTCGTGATCATCCAAATTGTGTTGCTGAGAAAAGTTAAGCGCATCGACTTCGCCTAATTCGGAATGATCACCGCCACGGCCCTTGGCGATGTCATGAAATATGCCGGCAAGGTAAAGCAGTTCAGGCTTGTCCATCGTGGCGACAATCTCAGCACACAGCGGAAATTCCTGTTGGTATTCGGGGTCGCTGTAACGGTAAAGGTTGCGAACCAAGCGAAAGGTGTGTTCATCAACCGTATAAGCATGAAACAAGTCAAATTGCATTTGACCGACTATTTGCTGCCACTGCGGCAGATAATGGGCCAGCAACTGGTGCTTGTGCATTAATCGAAAGGCATCACCACAACCCCGTGGGTGGCTTATGAGTTGCATAAACAGTTTACGGCACGCGGGCAGGCTGTTGAGCGGTTGGCGTAAAATGCGACGCGCATTGCGTAACAGGCGAATGGTATGTGCTTGTAAGTGTTTAATCTGGCTATTTTGTGCAACCAGTAGCATGCACCGCAATAGATTCTCTGGGGCCTCAAAAACCGCGTCGTGGCGCGCCGCTATCAACGGGCCAATGGCTTCGAAGTTATCATCAAGCTGTTTTCGAGTGGCGTCGCTGGCATCACCAAGAATGGTTTGTTCAAAAAACTGCAGCAGCATTTCGTTCAGCTCGGTGACACCCACCACTGCATTGAAATAATCCTTCATCATGGCTTCTACAGCGCGTTTGCCAGGTTCGCCATAGCCAAGCCGTGCTGCAATACCGGGTTGATAGTCAAAAAGGAGTCGATCTTCTTTTTTGTCGGCTTCTAAATGCAGTGCAAACCGAATACGACCTAATAATTGTTGATATTCACGCAGCTCAAGTAACTCTTCAGCACTGATATAGCCGTGCTGAACCAGCGTTTCATCATTTTGGGTGTGAAAGTGGCGCTTAGCTATCCAGCCAATGGTTTGTATATCACGCAAGCCGCCGGGATTACTTTTAACATTGGGCTCAAGATTATAGGCTGTGCCGTGGTAGCGCTGATGCCGTTCTTGCTGCTCGTTAAATTTGGCTTGATAAAAGGCGCGGCTTGACCAAGGGAAGTCGCGTTGTACCTGCCACAAAAATGCATCTGCAAGGTTTTTATCACCGCAAATGAGGCGTTGCTCAAGCAAGCTGGTGGCCACGGTGACATCCGCCGCTGCTTGTTCAATACATTGCGCTGGGGTACGTACACTGTGGCCAACGTCCAGGCGCAAATCCCACAACAGTTGAATAAAGTTACGAATGGCCTGTTGTTCAGTGTCATTGAGATCAGTTTCATGCAGAAACAAGAGATCAATGTCGGATTGTGGATGAAGATTGCCACGACCGTAGCCGCCAACTGCAATTAAGCTGATTTGAGTTTTGTGTAACTTGAACTGCTGCCACAGTTGTTGCAGCAACGTATCAATAAATTCACTGCGGTGAGCTAAGAGAAAGTCAATATCAGCAGTTACAAAGGCTTCGGCGGACCATGTGTGGTAGGCTTCGAGGCAATCGCGCCCCGAGCTTAAAGTGACCGGTTTCGGCCAGCAAGGAGGGGCGCTGTGCATGGTGCGTTAGCTCTCGTGATGAATAACGCGCGGCAAATCTTCGTCGCTACGCAGGGTTAAAACTTCAACACCGTCTTCGGTGACTAACAGCGTGTGCTCCCATTGGGCACTCAGGCTGCGGTCTTTTGTGAGTACGGTCCATCCATCTCGCATCAGTTTGGTGTGGCGTTTGCCCGCATTGACCATAGGTTCGATAGTGAAACACATGCCAGGCTCTAATAAATCGCCGGTGCCAGCAGTGCCGTAGTGCAGAATTTGTGGCTCTTCGTGAAACACCGCGCCAATACCGTGGCCACAGTATTCACGCACAATGGCGTAACCATGCTGTTCAGCATGCTTTTGAATTACTGCGGCAAAGTCGCCAGTGCGCATGCCCGGTTTGACCATTTTAATCGCCATGTATAAGCATTCTTGGGTAACACGAATTAAGCGCTCAGCGAGAATGCTTGGCTTTCCACCCACAACAAACATTTTTGAGGTGTCACCGTGGTAGCCATCAAGCTTTACGGTAACATCCAGATTCATGATATCGCCGTCTTTGAGCGGTTTTTCATTTGGAATACCATGACAAACCACATGATTTAATGACGTGCACACCGACTTCGGGAAACCGTGATAATTGAGTGGCGCAGGAATTGCACCATGTTCGACGATATAATCGTGACAAATTTTATCAATTTCAGCAGTGGTTACGCCGGCCTTTATATAAGGGCCAATCATTTCTAATACGTCCGCAGCAAGTTTGCCGGCGGCACGCATCTTTTCAATTTCGTCAGGTGTTTTAATAGTAATGCTCATGGGGCTGATTCAGTCCGTGCTTTATTCAATTTAATTGCGCGTAGTTTACCAGCAAAGGGCGAGGCCGTGAAGCGCTGGAAATGCGCTATAAAATTTGATTTGTGGCGGTTATTTATGGTATAAAGCGCCCGCAATTCGAATTGCAAACACTTAAAGTACGTTAACGACTTCGTTAACACTTAACCACACACATACATCGACACATAGGTCGGGGTGCTCAAGACATAGGTTTACGTCGCGGGTCGAACTATGGGATGTATGGAGGCATAACCCCTTAAAAAGGAAAAAGATCATGGCAAACGTGTCAATGCGTGACATGCTGAAAGCTGGTGTACATTTCGGTCACCAAACCCGTTTCTGGAACCCAAAAATGAAGCCATTCATTTTTGGCGCGCGTAACAAGATTCATATCATCAACCTTGAAAAAACTGTTCCGATGTTCAACGACGCGTTGAACTTCTTGCAACACGTTGCTTCAAACAAAGGTAAAATTTTGTTTGTTGGCACCAAGCGTGCTGCATCAGATTCAGTTCAAGAAGCAGCTGTAAACTGTAAACAGTTCTACGTAAATCATCGCTGGTTAGGTGGTATGTTGACCAACTGGAAAACAGTTCGTCAATCAATCAAGCGCTTAAAAGAACTTGAAATCATGAGCCAAGACGGCACTTTCGAAAAGCTGACCAAGAAAGAAGCGTTGATGAACTCACGCGAAATGGAAAAGCTTGAGAAGAGCCTTGGTGGTATTAAAGATATGGCTGGCTTGCCAGACGTATTGTTTGTAGTTGATGCTGATCATGAGCACATTGCGATTAAAGAAGCGAATAACCTGGGCATTCCAGTTATTTCAATCGTTGATACCAACTCAAACCCTGATGGCGTTGATTATGTAATTCCTGGCAACGACGATGCGATTCGTGCAGTACAACTGTATTTGAACGCAGCTGCCACTGCTATCAACGAAGCGCGTGGCGTTGTTGTTGAAGGTAAAGCAGACGATTTCGTTGAAGCTGACGAGACTGAATAAAGTCATCTGATTAGAGGAAAAATACATGGCTATTACAGCAGCTCTGGTTAAAGAACTGCGCGAGCGCACTGGCGCTGGCATGATGGATTGCAAAAAAGCATTGGAAGAGACCGGCGGCGATATCGACGCGGCGATCGAAAACATGCGTAAAAGTGGTCAAGCGAAAGCAGCTAAGAAAGCTGGTCGCGTGGCTGCTGAAGGTGTGATCCTGACTAAAACCGAAGGTAACGTAGGTACTCTGGTTGAATTGAACTGTGAAACTGACTTCGTTGCACGTGACGACAGCTTCTTGGCTTTTGGCCAGAAAGTTATCGACGCAGCATTCGCGAACAAAGAAACTGACGTTGAGAAGCTTAAAGCGACCAACATTGGTGACGGTACCGTTGAAGAAGTACGTGAAGCGTTAGTTGCTAAAATTGGCGAGAACATGAATGTTCGCCGTGTTATCACTGTTGACGGTGGTGACTTGGTTGAGTCTTATGTTCACGGCGGCCGTATCGGCGTATTGGTTGCTATTACTGGCGGTGACGCTGATTTAGCACGTGATATCGCGATGCATGTTGCGGCAAGCGCACCACAGTTCGTTAAGCCAGAAGACGTATCAGCTGAAGTGGTTGAGAAAGAGCGTGCAATTCAACTTGATATCGCAATGCAAAGTGGCAAGCCACAAGAAATTGCTGAGAAGATGGTTGAAGGCCGTATGCGTAAATTCACTGGCGAGATCAGCTTAACTGGTCAAGCATTTGTGAAAGACCCATCAATCACTGTTGCAGACTTGCTGAAGCAGAAGGGTGCTGATGTACTAACTTTCGTACGTTTCGAAGTTGGTGAAGGTATTGAGAAGAAAGCTGAAGACTTCGCTGCTGAAGTGCAAGCTCAAATGGCAGCAGCGAAAAAGGCTTAATGCCCATGACGCTGCCGACGACAAACAGTCGATAATAGAAACCGCATCCTGCTCGGCAGGATGCGGTTTTTTTTTAGGGTGAAAACCCGAAAAATATGAACATGGAGCGAACTGATGACCCCAACTAGCAAACCTGCATACCGTCGTGTACTACTTAAATTAAGTGGTGAAGCGTTAATGGGTGATGAGCCCTTTGGCATTGATGCGAAAGTTTTGGACCGCATGGCTCAGGAAATTAAAGAGCTGGTTGAACTGGGCGTTCAAGTGGGGCTGGTGATTGGTGGTGGCAATCTGTTCCGTGGTGAAGGTTTAGCGAAAGCCGGTATGAACCGTGTGGTGGGTGACCACATGGGTATGTTAGCAACGGTTATGAACGGCCTTGCTATGCGTGACGCGTTGCATCGTGCATTCGTTAATGCACGGTTGATGTCAGCAATTGAATTGGCTGGTGTGTGTGACAGTTACAACTGGGCTGATGCGATTAGTCTACTGAAATCAGGTCGGGTCGTAATTTTTTCTGCGGGTACCGGTAATCCATTTTTTACAACGGACTCAGCAGCGTGTTTGCGTGGCATAGAAATTGAAGCTGAGTTGGTTCTTAAAGGCACCAAAGTTGATGGTGTGTATTCTGCCGACCCAGTCACCAATCCAAATGCTAAATTGTTCCGTCGAATCAGTTATAATGATGTGTTGGAACAGCAACTCAAAGTTATGGATTTAGCTGCGTTTACGTTAGCGCGCGACCATAACTTGCCAATTCGCGTATTTAATATGAATAAACCGGGTGTATTAAGAGCCGTGATTATGGGCGAAGAAGAAGGTACACTAATCGCTAATGAAAGCGTGGTTGAACAAGCATAAACATCGGTGTTTATGTGCTAAGAATTGAAAGGATGAATAAACGTGATTAACGAAATAAAGCAAGATGCCAAGCAGCGTATGGAAAAGAGCGTTGAAGCGCTCCGCTCGCAAATCTCAAAAGTACGCACCGGTCGTGCGCATCCAAGTATTCTTGACGGTGTTATGGTGCCATATTACGGTGCTGATACTCCATTAAAGCAACTTGCGAACATCACCGTGGAAGACTCGCGGACATTGGCTTTGACGGTGTTTGATAAGTCGTCAACTGCAGCTGTGGAAAAAGCAATCATGACCTCTGACTTGGGGTTAAACCCAGCGTCTGCGGGTACCGTGATTCGTGTACCACTGCCAGCGTTAACGGAAGAGCGTCGTCGCGACTTGGTTAAAGTAGTGCGTAGCGAAGCAGAGCAAGGTCGCGTGGCAATACGAAATATTCGCCGTGATGCGAATAGCGATTTGAAAGAATTATTGAAAGAAAAAGAAATTAGTGAAGACGAAGAACATAAAGCAACGGACGATATTCAAAAGCTAACTGACATGTATATCGCAAAAATTGACGAGCTGCTGGTAGAAAAAGAAAAAGATTTGATGGAAGTTTAAGCAGTCGCAGCTATTCCACGTTGGTGGACAGCGCCGTGTCAGGTATACTCGCACGGCGTTTTTTCTTGTATGGCACTCGATATGACAACAACGGAAGTCTCTACAATTACAATGCCACGGCACGTGGCCATTATCATGGATGGTAACGGGCGTTGGGCACAAATGCGCGGCAAACGGCGTACCGCCGGCCATAAAGCCGGTGCGGAAGCTGTTCGTGCTGCGGTACAGTTTGCCCGTAAAAAAGGCATTGAGTCATTAACGCTATTTGCTTTTAGTAGCGAAAACTGGAATCGGCCTGAGCAAGAAGTTTCAGTACTGATGGAGCTATTCATGAGCGTTTTGAAACGCGAAGTGAAGAAATTACATAAGTACAATGTTAGGCTAAAAATAGTGGGTGATAAGTCAGCATTCAGCGCGCGTTTGCAAAAGCAAATGCAACAAGCGGAACAAATGACGGCCGACAATACCGCATTAACGTTAAATATCGCGGCGAACTACGGCGGCCATTGGGATATTACCAATGCTGCGCGTAAATTAGCTGAGCAGGTTGCCGCTGGGCAGTTACAGCCGAGTGAAATAACCACTGCGTTGTTAGCAAGCGAATTGGAACTTGCTGACCAACCGGTACCAGATTTACTTATAAGAACAGGTGGCGAACACCGAATTAGCAATTTTCTGCTGTGGCAATTGGCTTATGCAGAATTTTATTTTAGCAAGGTATTATGGCCGGACTTTGATGATCGTGAGTTTGCTGCTGCGATCGCAGATTTTAGTTGCCGAGAGCGCCGCTTTGGCTTGACCAGCGATCAGCTCCAGCAGGCCATTTTAGATACCGATGTGACGACCGGGGACAAGTTTGCTTAAACAACGCATATTAACCGCACTCGTTTTAATCCCGTTAGCACTCTATGTTGTGTTTGCACTGCCTTTATTTTGGTTTGCGGTCGCAATCATAGTGCTGATGACAGCCGGTGCCTGGGAATGGGCACCGTTAATGAATGTGACTCGAAAAAGTGCACGGGTAGCGTATACCCTTTTTATTGCTGCGGCGTTAGCGCTGCTAACGTGGTTAGTCCCGCTTGATAAAATTTGGCAAGACGGCCAACTTGACCCCATCATTTACGTATTAGTGATTGCGGGCTGTGTGTGGTGGGTAATTGCCACCGCATTAGTTATTAACTATCCGCGGAGTCGCAGGGTTTGGTCGCGTACACGCTCGATAGTTGGCGTGTTTGGCATGCTAACGCTATTACCTGCCTGGGCTGGCCTGATTGCTGTACGGTCTTTAAATTATGCCGAGCAACCGTTATTTGGCGGTTTTGCCGTGCTGTTTGTATTGCTGCTGGTGTGGGCTGCCGATGTCGGTGCCTATTTTGCCGGTGTGCGTTACGGGCGCAACAAACTAATGCCGGCGGTGAGCCCGGGGAAAACGATGGAAGGTCTACTAGGTGGCATCACGCTCGCTTTTGTGGTGATGATGGTACTGGCACATTGGTTGAAAATTCCCGCTGAACAATTCTCAGGGTATTACATCACGGGGTTAGTCACGGTGGTGGCATCAGTATTTGGTGATTTGAATGAGAGTATGTTTAAACGCTGTGCTGGGGTAAAAGACAGTGGCTCAATATTACCCGGACATGGCGGAATACTTGACCGTATTGATAGTTTAACCGCAGCGTTGCCAGTTTTTACCTTATCTTATTTGTGGTTTTTAACCTGATATGAAACAACGAATTACGATTTTAGGTGCAACAGGATCAATCGGTCAAAACACGCTGGCCGTAATGGCAATGCAACCGGAACGTTTTGAAGTGTTTGCGCTGACGGCAAATGGCAACGTTGAAGCGATGGCCGAGCTGTGTCTAAAACATCGTCCGGAATACGCCGTTATGGCGGATGAGCAGGCCGCTCAAGCACTGCAACGGAAGCTCGGTAGTATTCAGTGCGAAGTGCTCGCGGGTGAATCTGCATTGGCGCAGGTTGCTGCGGCTGAGCAAGCTGATACGGTGATGGCGGCTATTGTAGGTGCAGCTGGACTAATGCCGACCATGGCCGCAGTAAAAGCTGGAAAGCGTGTGTTACTTGCCAACAAAGAAGCCTTGGTCATGTCTGGCCAGATATTTATGGATGCGGTAGCAACGCATGGGGCTGAATTGCTGCCCATTGACAGTGAACATAACGCGATTTATCAATGTTTGCCAAAAGAAGTGCAGCAACCGCTTGGGCATGCTGATTTGGCGCAAGCTGGCATACATCAGATACTTTTAACGGGTTCTGGTGGGCCATTTCGAGAGTTACCTCTAGCAGAGCTTGCGCAGCAAACACCCACTGCTGCATGCAATCATCCGAACTGGTCGATGGGCCAAAAGATTTCCGTCGATTCAGCCACCATGCTCAATAAGGGCTTGGAATACATTGAAGCGCGCTGGTTGTTCAACTGTAAACGCGAGCAATTGCAGGTGGTGGTACACCCGCAAAGCGTGATTCATTCAATGGTTAGTTATCTGGATGGTTCTGTTTTAGCGCAATTGGGTCAACCCGATATGCGCACACCCATAGCCTATGGGTTGAGCTACCCCGAACGTATACCAAGTGGCGTGGAAGCGCTCGATTTTTTAAGTCTGGGCGCGTTAACATTTATGCCTGCAGACCCCGAACGCTACCCGTGTTTACAGCTCGCAATCGATGCCTGTTGGGAAGGGCAGTGGGCAACCACCGCATTGAATGCAGCGAATGAAATTGCAGTCGCCGCTTTTCTGGAACAACGTATTCCGTTCACCGCTATTGCACACATTTGTGATAGTGTACTAAATCAATTGAACCGACGTGAACTCGATACGGTCGAAGGCTTAATTGAACTCGATGGTGAGGCACGTGTGATTGCACGACAGCAAGTGGAGCGGTTTTCATAATGGGTAGTATTGTTTGGTCGCTCGGTGCATTTATTGTCACTCTTGGGATACTCGTGACCTTTCATGAATTTGGTCATTTTTGGGTCGCCCGACGCTGCGGCGTCAAAGTTTTAACGTTTTCGGTCGGCTTTGGTAAGCCAATCTGGCAACGCGTAGCCCGAGATGGCACCGTTTATCAAGTTGGCTTGATTCCTCTGGGTGGTTATGTTCGCATGCTCGATGAGCGTGTCGACACGGTTGCGCCAGAAGATCGTGGGTTAAGCTTTAATTCAAAAACAGTGGCGCAACGCGCAGCAATTGTTGCTGCTGGGCCTATAGCGAATTTTGTGCTGGCAATTGCAGTGTTGTGGGCCATGTTTTTAATTGGTGTGCCTTCGGTAAAGCCCATTATTGGCCAGGTGGCCCCGAACTCTATTGCAGCGCAGGCTGGCATACAAACACCTAGCGAGATTATTGCGGTCAATAACAGCACTACCGAAGACTGGCAACAGGTTAATTTGCACCTGGCAGCAGCCTTGGGGAACGAAGTGGTAACGGTGCAAACACGTGATACCAACAATCGGTTACGTGACTATCCATTGGATATTCGCACCTGGCGCTTAGATGATAAGCAGCAACCGATGTACGTTGCCTTGGGGATGCAGCCATTTGAACCGGAAGTGTCATTGGTATTAAGTTACGTAGCAGAAAATTCCCCAGCGGCGGCCGCAGGCATTCAGGTAAACGATAAAATTATAGCGTTTAATGGAACTCCTTTAACGGATTGGCCTCAAACGAGAGACTTGATCATGCAAGCCGCTGGCGAATCGGTAGAAATTACCGTAGAGCGTGCTGGCGAAATGCGCACGCTGGAGGTAACGCTTGGGCAGCGTGAAGTTAACGAACAACAGATTGGATTTCTAGGGGTAGAGCCGACTGTAGCGCCGTACCCTGATGAATATCGATTTACTCAGCAGTTTGGGTTAATTGAAGGGTTCACACAAGGTGTGCACCGCACGTGGGAACTGATGGTTCTTAGTGTAAAAATGATTGGCAAGTTACTGATTGGAACGGTTTCAGTAAGTAACTTGAGCGGTCCAGTAGCGATCGCAGAAGGAGCAGGAGCTACAGCCAGTTATGGCTTAGTTTATTTTTTAGGGTTTCTAGCATTAATTAGTGTCAACTTGGGGATTATCAATCTGGTTCCGTTACCAATACTTGACGGCGGCCACCTCGCGTTTTTAGCCATTGAAGGTGCGCGTGGAAAGCCGGTTTCAGATGGTGTCCAAGAAGTTTGTTACCGCATTGGCGGTATTCTAATTTTTGCGCTTATGGCAATCGCTATCAGTAATGATATTTTGCGTTTGTCGCAATGAAACGACATGTACAACATAACAATTAAGTAGCACAGAATGACGTTGAAACAGCTGTTCTTAAGCGCCCTGGTTGCAGCGGCGTCACTTCCCGCACATGCAGTAGCGAGTAGTGCCGAGAGTAATTCGCAAATAAATAATGATGTATTTGTGGTTGAAGATATTCGTGTGCGCGGTTTGCAGCGTGTAGCTTTAGGCGCCGCATTAACTTATATCCCCATTCGCGTTGGCGACCAAATTGATGCGAATCGAATTCGCGCCAGCATCCGTTCACTGAACTCAGCCGCGTACTTTGAAAATATTGTGGTTCTTCGGGAAGGTAACACGTTAATTTTTAACGTGATTGAGCGCCCGACAATTTCCGGTATCGAGTTTGACGGTAACAAAGAAATTGAAGATGAGCAGCTTGAGCAAAGCTTAACGGATAGTGGCATTGTGGTGGGTGAGCAACTTGATCGCACCATGATCGCATCCATTGAATCAGGCTTGGAAGACTTCTTCCACGGCGTTGGTAAGTATAATGCCAGTGTTGATATCAGCGTGATTGAATTGCCGCGTAACCGTGTGCGTCTAAGTTTGGTGTTTGATGAGGGCGACTCAGCAGAAATTGAGCAAATAAATATTGTTGGTAATAAGAGCTTTACCGACGATCAATTATTAGCTGATTTTGAATTGAAAGACCAATTGCCTTGGTGGAACTTCATTGGGGAACGCCGTTATCAGAAACAACAGTTAACGGGCGATTTGGAAAAGCTTGAAAGTTTTTATCGCAACCGTGGGTACTTAGCGGTGCAGATTGAATCGGTACAAGTGAGCATGACGCCGGACAAAGAGGGTGTTTATATCACCATCAATGTTAATGAAGGCGACGTGTACAACGTACGAAATGTTACTGTTATCGGCGACCTGAAAGGGCACGATGAGGTTATAAAACGCCTTGTGTCGATTGAACCAGGTACCCGATATAACGCCGAACAAATCACCTTTTTAGAAGAAGCAATTTCTAAGTTTTACGGCCGTTACGGTTATGCATATCCTGAAGTGCGTGCAATTCCAGATATGGAAGAAGGCAGCAATGATGTCGATTTAACGTTCTCGGTAACGCCAGGACAACGCATCTATGTTGACCGCATTAACTTTATCGGCAACAACGTAACAGCCGATGAAGTACTTCGTCGTGAAATGCGCCAACTTGAAGGTGCACCACTGAACGATATGCTCATAGAACAAAGTAAAGTTCGCCTTGAGCGCCTTGGCTTCTTTGAAACCGTTGAAACATCGACGCGTAAATCAGATAGCAACGACGACCGTGTTGAAGTCGACTTTACGGTGAAAGAACAGCCATCAGGCAGTTTTAATTTCACCTTAGGTTACGGTGATTACTCAGGTTTTCAGGTTGGATTGGGTTTATCGCAAGAAAATTTCTTAGGAACGGGTAATCGTGCCTCAATTAACTTGAATACCAATCGCTATCAAAAGAGCGCTTCAGTCTCGTATACAGACCGTTACTTGACCAAAGACGGTGTCAGCCTCTCAGGTCAGCTATATATGAGCGAGTTTGATGCAGGTAACTTAGAAAACTATATTCGCTACAACAAAAAGCAATATGGTATCGGCAGCTCAATTGGCTTCCCAATCAATGAAGTTACAAGCATTAACTTCGGTGCAACCTATCGTAACGAACAAATCACCAACGTTGATAGTTACGATCAAGTGTCGCGCTTCTACAGCCCTTATATTGACGAACAAAACCCGAATGAAGGTGTTTCGTTTGATATATTCGAATTATCAGCGGGTATTAACCGTGTCACGTTAAACCGCGGTACGTTCCCAACGTCGGGTACACAAAATACTTTGCAGTTCGAAGTGGCAACACCCAACAGTGATGTGAATTACTTCCGAACCAGTTATGACTTCCGTCATTATTTACCAATAACTAACGATCACGGCTTTGTATTTATGACACGCCTGCGGTTAGGTTACGGTAATGGTTATGGAAGTGATGACGCTGGCAATGATTACTTATTCCCGTTCTATGAAAACTTCCGCTTAGGTGGTCGTGATAACTTACGTGGATTTGAGGGGAACACTATCGGCCCTCGTGCGGTTTACCGTTATCCACAGAGTATTTCGGGACAGACAGGGTACTATGGTGTGCCGACTGGATTGCCGACGCATCCGAGTGCTGATTTGCTTGCCGTAAGCGAGTTCTCAGTGGGTGGTAATGCAATGGTTGTAGGTGGTTTGGAACTTATCGTACCAACACCGTTTATTTCGGAAGAGAATAAGAACACCGTTCGTACGAGTTTTTATCTTGATGTAGGTAATGTCTGGGACACGGAATTTGACTACGATGCGTATAGCCAGCTAGGTTTAGCAAGTGGCTCGCAAGAGTTAAAAGACTTTAGTGAACCAACCCACTATCGCGCTTCGGCCGGTGTTTCGATACAATGGTTGTCACCAATGGGGCCAATAACCTTGTCATTTGGTCGACCAATACAATCTGAACTGTCCGATCGAACGCAGACATTTACGTTTAATATCGGTACAACATTCTAATAAATATCAAGGAGTTAAATGTGAAAACTATTGTTAAATCGAGCATTGCAATTGCGTTACTTTCGTCTGCGTTGTTTGCTAATGCAGCTGAAGCCCAGCAAAAAATTGGTTTCGTGAGCGTGCAAGAAGTTCTGGCTAACCTGCCACAGGCACGTAACCTTGAACAGCAAATTCAAGATGAATTTAAAGCACAAATTGAAGAAGTAAACGCCA
Organism: Pseudidiomarina sp.; assembly: GCF_048267825.1. NCBI lineage: Bacteria > Pseudomonadati > Pseudomonadota > Gammaproteobacteria > Alteromonadales > Idiomarinaceae > Pseudidiomarina > Pseudidiomarina sp. The sequence continues at coordinate 345,042 of NZ_JBLWWR010000001.1, read as the reverse complement.
TTGAAGAAAAAATGCGTGGCTTGAGTGAAAAAGCCCAGCGTGACGCGTCAATCATGTCTCCAGGCGAGCGTGTAACGATGGAACGCGAGATGGAAATGCTGGACACGACGCGTCAGTTAAAAGTTAAAGCGTTGCGTGAAGATATGGGCCGTCGCGGTAACGAAGTTCGTGATCAGCTGATGGGCGAAGTAATGCGTAACGCACAAAGTGTTGCTACAGAGCAAAGTTTTGACGTGGTGTTGCAACGTAGCGCACTGGTTTATGGAAATGATGCTGCAAACCTGACTGACGAAGTTATCAAAAAAATGACAGGTGGAAACTAAGTTAATGCAAACACTGACATTGCAGCAGCTCGCTGACGCAATAGGTGCGGCAGTGCAGGGTGACCCTGCGCTGCCCATTCAAGGTGTAGCAACACTTGCCTCGGCCAAGCCGGGGCATATTGCGTTTTTAGCCAACGAAAAATATCGCAGCCAGCTCGATAGCACCCAAGCAAGCGCCGTTATTGTTGCGCCAGATGTTGATGTGCCGGATGGTATTGCTGCATTGCGAATGAAAAATCCTTACGCTGGTTTTGCTAAAGTTGCGCAATTATTGGATACCACCCCGAAACCTGCCGATGGTATTCACACGAGTGCCCAGGTACACGCGACTACAAAGATTGGGAAAAACGTTTCAATAGGCGCCAATGCGGTTATTGCTGAGCAGGTTGAACTGGCTGATAATGTTACGGTTGGTGTGGGTTGCTATATTGGCCCGAACACGCGTATCGGAGTTGGCACGCAGTTATGGCAACATGTGGTGATTTATCACAACTGCGTCATCGGCGAAAATTGCCTGGTGCATGCAGGCACTGTGATTGGTGCTGACGGATTTGGCTGGGCCAATGAAGGCGGTAAGTGGATTAAAATTCCACAACTTGGCCGCGTGGTTATTGGTAATCGTGTCGATATAGGTGCGAGTACCACAATTGATCGCGGCGCGCTGGACGATACGATAATTAGTGATGGTGTGATCATTGATAATCAGTGCCAGATTGCGCACAACGTGTTTATCGACGAAGACACAGCCATAGCGGGTTGCACAGTTTTAGCTGGCAGTTGCCGTATTGGTAAGCGCTGTTTAATCGGCGGGGCGACTGCTATAAATGGCCATATTTCAGTGTGTGATGATGTTCAAATCAGTGGTTTTTCCATGGTTATTAAGGAAATCACTGAACCTGGCGCTTATGCTTCAGGTATTCCTGCAGCACCACAGCGCGAATGGCGCCGAAATGGCGCGCGTTACCGCCAGCTTGACGACTTGTTCCAACGCGTCAAGAAGATTGAAAAGCAACTTAATAACTAATAATTAATTAAAACGAGGATGACGCTTTGTCTGAGAATGGCGCATTTGATATTAAAGAAGTACTCAGTTTATTACCCCACCGGTATCCATTTTTACTGGTTGATAAAGTTGTTTCTTGTGATAACAAAACAACGATTCATGCGGTAAAAAACATCACCGTGAATGAACCCATTTTTACAGGTCACTTTCCGGGCAACCCAATTTTCCCTGGGGTACTTATCCTTGAGGCACTCGCGCAAGCGTCTGGGCTCCTTGGTTTTAAAATTACTGCCAGCCAACCTGGTGTGAATGACTTATACTTATTCGCAGGTGTTGATAATGCGCGTTTTAAACGTCAGGTGTTGCCGGGTGATACGTTGAATTTACACGTTACGTTCGAGAAAGAACGTCGGGGCATTTGGGTCTTTAAAGGGCGAGCTGATGTTGATGGTGAATTGGCATGCAGCTGCGATATCATCTGTGCAAGAAGGGAAACCTAAGTGATACATCCTACCGCTATCATTGATGATTCGGCCCGTATAGGGAAGAACGTTGAAATTGGTCCTTACACTATTGTTGGGGCCAATGTTGAAATCGGTGACAATTGTGTCATTGGTCCACATGTGGTGCTGCGTGGCCCAACAACACTGGGTAAGAATAACCGAATATTTCAATTCGCCTCGGTGGGTGAAGATTGCCAAGATAAAAAATACAAGGGCGAACCTACGCGCCTAGTGATTGGCGATAATAACGTTATTCGTGAATGTGTCACCATTCATCGTGGTACGGTGCAAGATCAAGGTTTAACGCAACTTGGCAACAACAACCTATTGATGGCTTATGTTCATGTAGCGCATGACTGCATGGTGGGTGATAACGTGATTCTGGCCAACAATACGACACTGGCCGGGCATGTGCATGTGGGTGACTGGGCCATTCTTGGCGGGTTCACGGGCGTTCATCAATTTTGCCACATTGGCGCGCATGCATTCACTGCGGTCAATTCGGTGGTGGTTCAGGACATTCCGCCATACATCATGGCGCAGGGCCACAATGCGGCCCCGCGTACCATCAATGCGGAAGGCTTAAAACGCCGTGGCTTTAAACCAAATCAGATATTGAATATTAAGCGGGCATTCAAGTTATTGTATCGTCAAGGGCTTACCATTCAAGAAGCTGTTGAAAAAATGCGCGAACTTGATGCTGAGATCGAGCTACAGCCAATGATTGATTTTGTACTCAATAGCCCACGTGGAATTATTCGTTAAGTTCATTAACGGCACCAAACTATGACACACCCACAACCTCTTATTGCCGTTATTGCTGGCGAGCATTCTGGCGACTTGCTTGGCTCAGGAATGTTGCGTGAGCTTCGCGCACGGTATCCTCAAGCTGAGTTTATTGGTGTGGGCGGCCCGCTGATGCAGGCACAAGGTTTAACCAGCCTGGTACCTATGGAAGATTTGGCGGTTATGGGCATCGCTGAGGTATTTGGTAGTTTATTCAAACTGCTGGGGCATCGCCGTAAGCTGGTTAATACGTTTTTACAACGACGCCCTGATGTTTTTATCGGCATTGATGCGCCAGACTTCAACTTACCGATTGCCAAACGTTTGAAAGCTGCTGGAATTCCTACGGTTCATTATGTCAGTCCATCGGTGTGGGCATGGCGGCAGGGGCGTATTCATGGCATTAAGCAGTCGGTTGACCACGTGCTTTGCCTATTGCCTTTCGAAAAAGAATTCTACGACCAACACCAACTAGCTGCCACCTTTGTGGGCCACCCGTTAGCTGACTCAATTCCAATGCATTGGGCAAAGCCTTCGGCGCGCGAGCAACTTAGCTTAGACGCTAAAGCAACCTGGGTTGGCGTGTTGCCGGGCAGCCGCAAAGGCGAGATTGCGCGCATGGCACCATTATTCCTAGCAGTGGCCGAACGTTTATTGCAACAAAACCCACAGCTAAAGTTTGTAACACCGATGATTAGTGCCTCTCGTGCAACTCAGTTTCGTGCATTGCAGCAGCAACTGGCACCGCAATTGCCGTTGACAATTATCGACGGACAGTCACGTGAAACTATGGCTGCGTGTGATGCGTTGATGCTTACCTCCGGCACCGTAACCCTTGAAGCTATGCTGATAAAACGTCCAATGGTTGTCGCCTATAAGTTTAACTGGCTGAGCTTTCACATGATTAAACGGCTGTTTAAAGCGCCATTTTTTAGTTTACCTAATCTACTTGCTGGCGAAGCGCTGGTGCCGGAATTCGCGCAAAATGAGGCAACTGTCGATAATTTAGTAACCGCAATGCAAGCTCAGCTAGGCCCTCAGGCAGAGCAAACAGTACACCGCTTCACGCAGTTGCATGAGCAAATTCAGCGCAATGCAGATGTGCTAAGTGCTGATGTTGTGCAAGGCTTCATAAGCGCTTAAATCACGCTTCATTATTCGATAAATTCGAACATCACGTGCCATTTTTAGCAATAATCATTCGATTAATTACCAGCTATACTGCATCCATGTTAATTCAAGCAACGTACGCAAGTTGCCAATGTGGAGATTTAAATGGGCTTATTAGTTGATGGTAAATGGCAAGACAAATGGTATGACACAGATAGCACCGACGGTAAGTTTGAGCGCAGTGCTGCACAATTTCGAAACTGGATTGAAGCCGATAAAAACGCCAAATTTCCAGCCGAAAGCGGGCGTTATCATCTGTACGTGAGCTATGCTTGCCCGTGGGCTCACCGAACACTTATTTTTCGCAAACTGTTAGGCTTAGAGCAACATATTTCGGTGTCTGTGGTGCATCCGCTGATGCTTGAAAATGGATGGGAGTTTGCCGAAGAACCGTTACAAGACAGCCTGTACAACCTCGACTACCTGAATCAGTTGTATTTAAAAGCTGACGCGAACTATAGCGGCAGGGTAACAGTGCCTGTGTTGTGGGATAAACAACAGCAAACCATTGTCAGCAATGAATCCGCTGACATTATTCGTATGTTTAACAGTGCTTTTAACGACCTAACGGGTAACACCTTGGATTTTTATCCGGAGGCGTTACGCACAGAAATAGACGCAATAAATGATCGCGTTTACGACAATGTGAATAATGGCGTATACAAATGTGGCTTTGCGACGAAGCAGCGCGCCTATGAAGCGGCGTTTGTCGCACTATTTGATGAGTTAGATGCACTAGAACAGCGTTTAGCAACCCAGAAATTCCTGGTTGGCGATACGCTTACCGAAGCCGATTGGCGTTTATTTACTACCCTGGTTCGTTTTGATTCGGTTTATGTGGGGCACTTTAAAACCAATCAAAAACGTATTGTTGATTACCCGAACTTGTGGGCTTATGTGCGCGCTCTATATCAAGTACCAGGTGTGGCTGAAACGGTAGTGATGGACCATATCAAACGGCATTACTACGGTAGCCATCACATGATTAATCCAACCGGGGTTGTGCCGGTTGGTCCGTCAATTGATTTTATGGCGCCACATGAGCGTGGAGACGTGTTATGAGTGGAATTATTCTAAGTCGGCATCGCGGTATGCCAGCACAAGATGGTGCAGGGGTGAAATTAACACGCATTGTGAATCAACCGAGTCTACGCCATCAAGATCCATTTCTAATGTTGGATGAGTTTCGATCGGACAATCCGAATGATTACATTGCAGGATTTCCGCCGCACCCACACCGTGGCTTTGTAACCTTAACCTATATGCTTGCAGGGCGTATGGAGCATAAAGATTCAAACGGTAACACCGGGGTAGTTGAAACCGGTGGGGCGCAATGGATGAAAGCTGCCCGGGGCATTATCCACGCTGAAATGCCGAAGCAGGAAGACGGCCTGATGTGGGGTTTTCAGTTGTGGATAAACTTACCTGCAGCGCGCAAAATGGAAGCAGCAGATTGGGCTGATTTCCCTCAAGATAAGCTTGGAGTTGTTCGTGGTGAAGGCGCTGAACTGCGTGTTATCGCAGGTGAACTTGAGCAGCAGCGTGGGCCCATTCAGCAGCCCGAACAAAACTTCTTGATGGTGGATGCACGACTGTCCGAGGGTGCGACATATAGTGTCGCAAGCCAACAGCAACAAACACGCTTGGCTTATGTGTATCAGGGCAGCATACTGGTTAACGATGAATTGGTTACGCGCGGTGAATTAGTGCGGTTGCATGCTGAAGGCGATATCAACCTTCAAGCCGGTAGCGATGTGCCAGCAGGCATAATTTTGCTAGCAGGCAACCCTATTGGCGAACCCATTGCACAGTACGGCCCTTTTGTCATGAATACACAGGCAGAAGTAGAGCAAGCCATACGCGATTACCAAGCGGGTACACTAACCGCATAACAGATAACGCAAGGAGCTTCCATGTCCACACAGATGCCAACACAGATGCGCACACTAAGCGCTGGTGCTGAGAATAAGGTGCTGTGGCAGCACCGTGACCTATCCAAGGTGCAGCCCAATGAAATACGCATTAAGGTTGCTTACAGTGGGATGAATCGCGCGGACTTAATGCAGCTGGCTGGCCATTATCCGCCACCACCTGGGGCATCCGATGTGTTGGGGTTGGAAGTTAGCGGTGTGGTGCATGCCGTTGGCGCTGAAGTGACGGCGCACCAAGTTGGTGACAAAGTCTGCGCGCTTTTAGCCGGTGGTGGTTACGCCGAGTACGTTACAGCGCCTGCTAATCAAGTGCTGGGCCTACCCAAAGGCATGGAGCTTGCTCATGCTGCAGGTATCTGTGAGGTGTTCGCGACGGCGTGGTTCAACATTTATGACATTGCAGCTACTCAGCCGGGCGAACGAATTTTAGTGCATGCAGCGGCAAGTGGTGTTGGTCAGGCGGTAGTGCAATTAGCTAAAATATTTCATAATCCAACGTTCGCCACGGCGGGTGACGACGCGAAGTTAAACGTGGCACAGCAACTCGGCGCTGAGCAAGTTTGGAATCGGCATCACGGCAGTTTTGTCGACGCTGTAAAAGCGTGGGGTGGTGCTGATGTTATTCTTGATCCTGTGGCGGGTCATTACATTGGATGGAATCAAGAAGTGCTGAACCAAGATGGGCGCTTGGTGGTGATTGGACTCATGGGCGGCCGTGTTGCGGAACTTGATGCTGGTAGGTTGTTAATGAAACGCCAACGCATTATCGGGAGTACCTTGCGCAGTCAGCCCAATCGCATAAAAGCGCGAATTATGGCCGATCTTTATACGCATGTGTGGCCGTTGTTCGAACAGCAGCAGATACATCCATCAATTGACGAAGTGCTGCCAATTGCGCATGTTGAAGACGCATTTAAGCGTCTGCGAGAAAATGATACGCAGGGTAAACTTATATTGGTTTGGTAAGTTTCAGGAATAGATTGCAAGAAAGAAGTGGTGGAGGGGGCAGGATTCGAACCTGCGAAGGCTGAGCCGTCAGATTTACAGTCTGATCCCTTTGACCGCTCGGGAACCCCTCCACACGAGGCGGGCATAATAGCAGATTGAGCCTGCCTGTAAACCCGTTTATGATGATGGCTCCAAATAAAACCAAGTAGTGTAGCAATGAGCCAAAATTCACAGCCACCGACAGTGCCAGCAGCCGTTGATGAAGAGATAGCGCGTTTCATTGATAGGTTATGGCTAAAGCAAGGTGTTAGCCAAAATACCAGCTCTGCTTATCGAACTGACTTGCGCACCTTTCAAAGGTTTCTGACGCAACAGCAAGGGCATGACTTGTTGCAAGTAACCCACGAAGACCTCGAACGGTATTTACTTTGGCGCCGGCAACAAGGCCTGTCGCCTCGTAGCACGTCGCGCGCACTCAGTGCATTAAAGAAGTTTTATCAATATGCCGTTGGCGAGCGTTTGTGCACACAAGACCCAACGGCGCGATTGGCGCGGCCGAAGCAACCCCAGTCAATACCGCATAGCTTGTCGGAAGCAGAAGTGGATGATCTGCTGAATGCGCCGGACATCGAAGACCCAATGCAATTGCGCGATAAAGCCATGCTAGAGGTGCTGTACGCGACAGGGCTTCGGGTGACCGAGTTGGTTCAACTTACCGTTGACCAAATTCATATGCAGCAAGAATTGGTGCGTATTATCGGTAAGGGTAACAAAGAGCGCCTGGTTCCCTTGGGTGAAGAAGCGTTGGACTGGTTAAACGTTTATTTCGCTAAAGGGCGCAAACAATTGCACGCCCAACCTGGCGACTGGGTGTTTGTGACACGCCGTGGTGGCCCCTTAACCCGGCAAGCATTTTGGCATCGAATTCGGTATTATGCTCAGCAGGCTGATATTCGCTCGCATTTGTCACCACATACGCTACGCCATGCGTTTGCGACGCATTTGCTAAATCACGGCGCCGATTTACGAGTGTTGCAAATGCTGCTTGGACACAGTGATTTATCAACCACACAAATTTATACGCATGTGGCACGCGAACGCTTGCAACAGTTGCATGCTACCCATCATCCACGCGCATAACTTAATTTGACCTTATAGGACCATTCATGAAGTACTTGGCAATAATTACACTTAGCTTAATGACCGTTGCTTGTTCACCCGCCGAACAGAGCACATCGCCACAGCCACAAACCACCGGTAGCTTTGACACCTCGCACATGCAACGCATGGGCTTTAAGGTGGAATCTGCAAAACCTGCCAACATTGCCGGGTTGTATGAAGTGATTACCGATCAAGGCTTGGTATATGCCAGTGACGATGGTCAACACATTATCAGTGGACGCATCTTTGATATCACCGGTGAGCAACCGAATAATGTCAGCGAGAAAGTGCTGGAACAAATGCGTACCAACGACTTAGCAACCGTCAGCGATACGGTCATAGAGTACACCGCACCAAATCAACAGCACGTGATTCATGTGTTCACTGATACCAGTTGTGGGTATTGCCGCCAATTGCACGAGCGCATTGATGAATATTTGGATGCGGGCATTACGGTACGCTACCTCGCGTGGCCTCGAAATGGTCTGCAAAGTAAAGCTGCGGTGGATTTACAAAACGCATGGTGTGCCGACGATCAGCAAACGGCTCTGACAGCAGCTAAAAACGACGAGGAAGTTGCGTTAGCCATGTGTAACGACCCAGTGGCCATGCACTTTGCATTGGGGCAAAAGTTTGGGGTGCGTGGTACACCGGCCATAGTGCTCGAGTCTGGCCGTTTGTTGCCAGGTTTTGTGCCGCCAGAGCGATTACTGCCTGAGTTGCAAAAGTAATATGACGGATATCTCGGTTAAACGTCATCCGCGTGTGGATGTTGGTGCGTGGGCGAATAATTTACCTGAAATTATTGCGCAAATACTGGCCCGTCGCGGTATTACTGATGAGCAGCAATTAGATTTAGGTGCTCGCCATTTGCCTCATTTTGATCAACTGCATGGTGCGAGTGCTGCCGCTGAACGCCTTGCGCAGGCCATCAGTGAAAATCAGGCTATTTGTATTTGCGGTGATTTTGATGCGGACGGTGCGACGTCGACGGCGCTGATGGTGTCCGTGCTGCAAGCGATGGGTGCAACGCGCGTTGATTATATTGTGCCGAACCGCTTCGCAGACGGCTACGGTTTGTCACCGGCGGTGGTGGCGCAGGCGCATCAATTGGGAGCGCAATTGATTGTTACGGTAGACAGTGGCATTTCTTGCCATGCCGGTGTTGATGCAGCGCGCGCTGCCGATATTGATGTGATTATTACCGACCACCATTTGCCCGGCGCAACCTTGCCGAACGCGAATATCATTGTGAACCCAAATCAACTTGACTGTCAGTTTCCTAGCCCCAATATTGCCGGGGTGGGTGTGGCGTTCTATGTGTTGCTTGCACTTCGCCACCTATTCCGCGAACGCGGGCTTGAGGTGCCCAACCTTGCGCAATGGCTAGACTTAGTTGCCGTCGGCACGGTGGCGGACGTGGTGAAGTTGGACGGTGTTAATAGAATTCTGGTGCAACAAGGTTTACAGCGCATTCGAGCTGGTCATTGTCGGCCGGGAATTGCCGCACTGCTGCAGATTGCGAATCGTGACCCGAAGCAGCTATTAGCCAGCGATTTAGGCTTTGCAATTGGGCCGCGTATTAACGCCGCGGGACGATTAGATGATATGGCTGCCGGCATTGAATGCTTGTTAGCGAATAACCTAACCACAGCACAACAGCTGGCCGAGCAATTGGATCAATTAAATCAAGCGCGGCGTAGTATTGAAACCGAGATGCGTGAAGAGGCGGAAGCCTATGTCGCACGAATAAACCAAGATACCGATCAATTGCCTGCTGGCTTAGTGCTATATCAGCCAGGTTGGCACCAAGGTGTGGTGGGTATTGTTGCTGGGCGGGTGAAGGAGCAATGTCACCGACCGGTAATTGCGTTTGCACAAAGTGACGATGGTTTGCTGAAAGGCTCAGCCCGTTCAATTCCGGGCTTACATATACGTGACGTATTGGAGCGAGTTCACAGCTTGCATCCAACGCTTATTCAACGTTTTGGTGGGCACGCTATGGCGGCCGGATTGAGTTTAGCGCAAGAAAACCTCGCTGCCTTTCGGGAGGCTTTTATTGCACAAGTAACCGAATGGGTGGATGAAAGTGCCTTAACACGTACCATTTGGTCTGACGGTGAGCTTGACGCGAGTTGTTTTCAAGAACCTTTTGTACGCCAACTGGAGTCATTTGGCCCGTGGGGACAAGGGTTTCCCGAACCCATTTTTGATGGTGAATTTCGTGTAGTGCAACAACGACTTGTTGGTGAACGCCATATAAAATGGGTGCTTGAGACTGCTGATCGCGTGGTGCTCGATGCCATTGCTTTCAATGTTGATACCAGTCTGTGGCCGGATGCGTCCGTGCAGCGCATTCATGCAGTGTATAAACTGCAGTTAAATCACTTTAGAGGGCGCACTTCTGTGCAGCTACAACTAGAGCATTTTCGTGGTTTGCGTTAGAATACGCGCCCTTTGCAACCAACTATTGCTATTGAGATTTAAAAACTATGTTCGAAACTAACGCCACGTATGTTGCGATAAAAGAAATGCGTAAACGCAGCGAGCTTCTTCGGGGGTACCTTTGACTACGCTCAGAAAGTAGAGCGCCTGGAGGAAGTTAGCCGCGAATTGGAAGATCCAAACGTTTGGAATGACCAGGAACGCGCGCAATCCTTAGGAAAAGAACGCTCAAGCTTAGAGCAAGTTGTTGAAACGCTGAACAACTTGGCGCAAGGGTTAGACGACGTAGAAGGTTTAGTGGATTTAGCTGTTGAGGCTGAAGACGAAGAAACGTACAACGAAGCCGTGGCCGAACTGGAGCAGTTGGAAAGCCAACTGGCCACTTTGGAATTCCGCAGAATGTTTTCGGGCGAACAAGATGCGTCAGATTGCTATTTAGATGTGCAATCAGGCTCCGGCGGTACGGAAGCGCAAGACTGGGCCAATATTCTGCTGCGTATGTATTTACGCTGGGCTGAAGCGCATGGCTTTAAAGCCGAGATCACGGAATTGTCAGAAGGTGAAGTGGCCGGGATTAAGTCGGCAACCGTGCGTATTCAGGGCGACTATGCCTATGGTTGGTTACGTACGGAAACTGGCGTACACCGTTTAGTGCGTAAATCACCGTTTGACTCAGGCAATCGCCGTCATACGTCATTCGCATCGGTGTTTGTGTACCCGGAAATTGATGATTCGATAGAAATCGAGATTAATCCAGCTGACTTACGTATCGATACGTATCGTGCGTCAGGTGCCGGTGGTCAGCACGTTAACCGAACCGACTCGGCAATTCGTATTACCCACGAGCCGTCAGGGATAGTGGTGCAGTGTCAAAGTGACCGGTCACAACACAAAAACCGTGATGCGGCCATGAAGCAATTACGCGCTAAGCTGTATGAGTCAGAATTACAGAAACAATTAGCTGAAAAACAAGCTTTGGAAGACACCAAGTCAGACATCGGCTGGGGTAGCCAGATACGCTCATACGTATTGGATGATGCCCGAATTAAAGATTTACGTACTGGGGTGGAGAATCGAAACACCCAAGCGGTACTGGACGGTGCTTTAGATCCGTTTATTGAAGCAAGTTTAAAATCAGGTTTATAAGTTGAGTCTCACAGTCATTGCTGTGATGAAAGAGGATGAATTACATGAACGATAAAACGCAAGCCCCCGAGTTGGACGTAAATGAACAGATCGCCCAGCGTAAGGCAAAGCTTGCTGCGTTGCGCGAGCGAGGCGTGGCATTTCCGAATGATTTTCGTCGTGACAGCTTAGCTGCTGAATTGCATGAAGCGTATGACGGCTCTGATAAAGAAGAGTTAGCGGCAAAAGCGATTCGGGTTAACGTTGCGGGTCGTATGATGACGCGTCGTATCATGGGTAAAGCGAGCTTTGCCACCATTCAGGATATGTCGGGGCAGATACAGTTGTACGTTGCACGCGATAACCTTGCTGAAGGCTTTTATAACGAAGAATTCAAAAAATGGGACTTAGGTGACATTGTTGGTGCAAGCGGTACGTTGTTTATTACTGGCACGGGTGAATTGAGTGTGCAGGTTGATGATGTGCGTTTGCTGACCAAGGCTTTGCGCCCGTTACCGGATAAATTTCACGGGTTATCAGACCAAGAAATGCGTTACCGCCAGCGGTATCTTGATTTAATTACCAATCAGGAGTCACGCAAGACCTTTATGGTGCGATCAAAAGTGGTGGATTACATTCGCCGCTACTTCATCGCCAAGCAGTTTTTGGAAGTTGAAACACCAATGATGCAAACGATTCCAGGGGGCGCTGCTGCGCGTCCGTTTTCCACGCACCACAATGCGTTGGATATGGAGTTGTACCTGCGCATTGCGCCAGAGCTTTATCTGAAGCGTCTAGTTGTTGGTGGTTTTGAGAAGGTTTTCGAGATAAACCGTAATTTCCGTAATGAAGGTTTGTCAACGCGGCACAATCCAGAATTTACCATGCTTGAGTTTTACTGGGCCTATGCAGATTACAAAGATCTAATGGATCTTACTGAAGATATGCTGCGTGGCATGACCACTGAAATTCTCGGTTCAGCGCAATTTGAAAGTGAAGGCGTGCAGTATGACTTCAGTAAGCCGTTTACACGCATGACGGTAAACGAAGCGATTTTGAAGCATTTACCGACCGCCACTGCAGCGCAACTTAGTACCCTTGAACAGGCGACAGCACTGGCCGAATCATTAGGTATTAAAGTGAAGCCGAACTGGGGCTTGGGCAAAGTTCAAATTGAAATATTTGAAGAGGTTGCTGAACATAAATTAATTCAGCCAACCTTTATTACGGCCTACCCAGCTGAAGTATCACCGCTGGCGCGCCGTAACGATGAAGACCCATTCATTACCGACCGATTTGAGTTTTTTGTTGGTGGCCGTGAGTTGGCTAATGGCTTCTCTGAGTTGAATGATGCGGAAGACCAAGCAGCACGTTTCCGTGAGCAAGTTCAGCAAAAAGAAGCGGGTGATGACGAGGCCATGTTCTATGACGAAGATTATGTTACAGCGCTTGAGCACGGCTTGCCGCCAACAGCAGGAGAGGGCATCGGTATTGACCGTTTGGTGATGTTATTGACGGATTCGCCGTCAATTCGTGATGTGTTGTTGTTCCCACACATGCGGCCGAAAAACTAATAACTAAAAACGTTATTGGTTATTGGTTGGGGCGACGATAAAGCGGTAGCCAAGAGCTGGAATGGTTTCGATAAATTGCGGCGACTCAGAGTCGTCGTTTAATTTTTTTCGTAATTGACTGACGCAAACACGCAGGTATTGGGTGTTATGACGTTGATGGGCGCCCCACAAACGGGTCAACAAAACGTCATGCGTCAGCAATGTTTGCGGCGACTGAGCGAGCATTAGCAACAACTCAAACTCTTTTGGCGATAAATCAATTCGCACGTCGTTGATGCTTACTTCGTGTGCGCGCGGATTGATTTTTAAGTTTTTGAAATTTAAAACGTCGTTTTCATTATTAATAGCAATGCCAGAAATATCCCTCAGCAGCACGCGAATGCGCGCCATGAGTTCACCAACGCCAAAAGGTTTGGTTAAGTAATCGTTTGCACCACTTTCTAATGCACTGATTTTCATGTCTTCGTCAGAGCGCGCACTGAGAACTAGAATCGGAGGAATTCGGTTAATTTGTCGCAGTCGGCGTAGCACCACCAGCCCATCTAAGTCGGGCAAACCAAGATCGAGAATAATTAAATCTGGTTGCAGCTGTTCGGCCAATAGCAGGCCTTGCCGTGCATTGCTGGCCTCGTAGAAATCAAAGCCCTCCGACTGCAATGAAATGCGTACAAAAGTACGTATCTTTGGTTCATCATCAATAAATAATATGCTGCTCATGGTAAATCGACTCGAACCTGTAGCGATGTTTGATCAGTGTTGAACGCCAAGCGTCCATGATGAGCTAAGATGATGCTGTGAGCAACACTAAGCCCCAAACCAGCACCGCCATGCCCCTGATCGCCGCGGCGACTTGAATAAAATGGCTTTAACCATGTTGTTGGTGTTTCGTTCAAAGGATTCGCCACTTCGTTGGTTATACTCAGCCAAAAACCACTTGCGGAAACGCCTATGCGGCACAAAACTGGGGTGTTGTCTTTCCGGTAGCGTAGTGCGTTGTCGAAAAGATTATAGAGCGCTTGTTCAAATAAGCTGGTTTGTACCTCAACCACACCATTTAATGCAGAGTCTTCAATAGATAGGCTGATTTCTTCTTGGTTCGCGAACCGTTCAATAACGCGTTGAACCAAGGGCACCAATGGCGTGGATTGAGTACTTAGGTTGACAATGCCGTGCTCAAAACGCGTTGCCTGAAATAAGTTTTCAAGGTAGGTATGCAACCGTTCCGATTCAACCATGGCCGCATCAATCAGTTCGTCCTGCTGTGCTTTATCAATTTTATGTTGATACAACTGAAACGTTGATAGATTACCGATAATGCTGGTCAAAGGGCTGCGCAAATCATGGGAAAGACTTAAGAGAATGGTTGATCTCAATTCAGCGTCTTGCAAACTGAAGCGCTGTAAGCGTTCCCGTGTAATCAGATAGACAACCACAATACCTATGGCGAAAAATACAGTCATGGTCGAGATTTCCTCAACATCCTGCATATGCCATGAGCCACGCGGCTCAGTGAATAGAAAATTGAAGGCCATGGCGCCGAAAACGACTGCGCCGTATGCGATTCTGTTTGGCACCGACAGTGCTGTAACAATCACACCTGCAAGAATCAATAACACCGTGCCTGAGCTCGGCAATAGCCAACGTTCCAGTAAGAATGCGAGCGCCGTTGCGGTGGTCATAATGACAATTGCTTTGACCACCCCAAAAAGAAGACTCGTTTGCTGCGATAGGTAGAGCATATTAGCGCTGCCAAAAAGAAGGTAACAAGAGTGCGATTATAGTGAAATACTCGAGCCGTCCCAAGAGCATGGCTAGATTTAATATCCAAATGCCCGCATCAGTGATGGGGATAAAATTGCTACTCACCTCACCAAAGCCCGGGCCTAACACATTTAAGCAGGCAGATACTGCGGTGAAAGCGGTCCAAAAGTCGGTTCCTGTTGCCATCAACATGATGGTTAGCAGTAAACTCATTGATGCCGCAAGAAACATAAATGCCATGACCGCACTTAATACGGAAGGGTTAACCAACTGCTTTTGATAACGTACGGCTTTCACTGCGTGCGGGTGAGACAGCAAAAATAGCTGTTGGCGGATTATTTTAAAGGTAATGATATCGCGGACGATTTTGTTACCACCGGCGGTTGATCCGGCGCAGCCGCCTAAGTAACTCGTGAATACGAGCATAAGCGCGGTAGCTGCTGGCCATGCGCTTAAATCGGTCGCACCATAACCTGTACTGGTCATAAATGAAATAACGTGAAAGATACTTTGTGCGATGCGCTCAGACGCTGAGCTATAGGTGATTGAAACCGTTAGGTAAGCAATGAAAATAAAACTAATAACTGCAATTAAATAAATGAACACGCGAGTTTCTTCATCGTGCCAATATTGGCGCCACTGGCGTTTTATCAGACCGCGGTAGTGCAAGTTAAAGCTTATTGCACCTAACACCATAAAAACGTTGGCGACATATAATATAAGGGAGCTGTCAAAGTGGCCCATACTGCTATCGTAGACCGAGAAGCCACCAGTAGACACGGTGGTAAAGCTGTGTGCAATAGCGTCATACATACTCATGCCAGCCAGCCAATAACTTAGCGCACAGCTGGCTGTGAGGATTAGATAGATAAACCACAAATAGCGCGTGGCATTTCCTATTCGCGGCACTATTTTATCGTTTTTTACTGGCCCTGGCGTTTCTGCCACCAGCAGGCGCATGCCGCCAACATTAAGCATCGGTAGAACCGCGACCACAAATATGACGACACCGAGGCCACCGAGCCACTGTAAGAATTGGCGATAAAGCAGAAACCCGCGAGGCATATCATCAAGCCCAACCAAAATGGTCGCGCCCGTTGTCGTCATTGCACTTATGGCTTCAAAGGTTGCGTCTGTCCACGAAACCTCAGTGACAAAATAGATCGGTATAGCCGCGCCGAGCCCTGCTAACAGCCACGTTAAAACGGCGAAAATCAGGCCATCTTGCGGGTAGATTTTATTGAGTTGTGTACGCCAGCTAAATGCCCAAAAGGTAAGGGCGACAAGCCCTACGAGAAAGGCACTAAAGAAAAAATGGCTGCCAGTACCATCTTGAAAAAGAAACACATTGAGCCAGGCAAACGCGAATTGAACAAAAGCAATCCATGCGAGCGGAAAAGCGAGCAGTTTAGTAATGGTTTTTAAACGCATTGTGTGCTGATCCCAATTCTAGAAGCGGGATCAACACTTTAATGAGGTATCAGCTTACCAAACCATTCGTATTCTTGGGTTTACCATAAAGAAAGTATAAAAAAACGCTATTAGTCTTTCGGTAACGCTTGCAGTAGGTCATTGAGCAGTTCGTGTTTGTCTTCAATGCCGGCGGATAAGCGCAGCAAATCAGGCGGACACGGCGTGCCTTGACCTTCAACGCTTGCACGGTGCTCAATTAAACTCTCAACGCCGCCCAATGAGGTGGCGCGTTTCCATAACTTGGTGTTGGCGGCCAGATGAACCGCTGCTTTTTCGCCGCCTTTAACGCGAATGGAGAGCATACCTCCAAAACCGCCGTGCATTTGCTTTTTGGCTGTTTCATGGCCGCTAAAGCTCGGTAAACCAGGGTAGAGAACTTCGATGATTTGTGGGTGCTGCTGCAGTTGTTCGGCCAAGAACATGGCATTGTTGCACGCCTCACGTACCCGCAAATGCATAGTGCGCATACCACGCAGCAGTTGCGCTGCGTCATGGGGGCTCGGTACTGCACCGCCTTGGGCTCGTACTGCACGAATACGTTGCCAATAGTCGTTGTCCGTTTTGCAAATCAGGGTGCCAGCGATAACGTCTGAATGACCATTTAGATATTTGGTGGCCGAGTGCATCACAATATCAGCACCTAAAGTGAGTGGTTGCGTCAGCAGTGGCGTTGCGCAGGTTGAGTCTACGGCGAGATATGCACCCGCTTGATGGGCAAGGTCACTGATAGCGGCAATATCACTGATGGTCCACATTGGGTTGCCCGGTGTTTCTAACCAAACCAACTTGGTTTTATTAGGCTGAATTGCTTTTGACACCTGCTGTAAGTCGGTCATATCCACAAACTCAATATGCAAGCCCCAGTCGGTTGCAAAGTTAAGCAACCAATTACGCAATGACCAATACATGACAACAGGCGCAAGTACATGGTCACCCGGCTTTAAACCTAAAAATACGGCGGTTGCAGCAGCCATGCCTGAACCAAACAATAAAGCCTGTTCACCTTGCTCGAGTTGACATAAAAGCTGTTCTACAGGCTTATAGGTTGGGTTGTCTGCACGCGAGTACACGTTGCCGCTTGGGTAGGTGTTGTCGACACCGCGAATATAGGTGGTGGCAATATGAATGGGTAATACGACACCTTGCGTTTCGTGATCAATTTTACCCAGCGCTTGGGCAAGGGCTGTTTGCTGGCTGTAATTGTAGGTTTTATTGGCCATTTTAAACTCTAAATGTGGTGAATAATGCCGATAGTATACGCCGAATTGGAAACAAAAAACGCACCCGAAGGTGCGTTTTTTTGTGCAATATTGCATGCAGCCATAGAACCATTATTCGTGGTTATGGTTGCCATCTGTATGCACGTGACCGTGGTCTAATTCAGCCGGATCAGCTTCACGAACTTCTACAACTTCTACATCAAAGTTCAGTGTCGTTCCCGCTAATGGGTGATTACCGTCTACGGTTACTTCGTCGTCGCTTACGTCAACGATCATTACTGATTGTTCACCAGCGTCAGTGCTCGCACGGAACTGCATGCCAACGGCTACTTCGTTGTCGCCGAAAAGTGTGCGTGGAACAGTTTGAATAAGGCCGTCATGACGATCGCCATAGGCGTCAGCTGGTTGAATTTCAGCTTCAAATTTGTCG
The DNA here is from genome assembly GCF_048267825.1 of Pseudidiomarina sp. NCBI lineage: Bacteria > Pseudomonadati > Pseudomonadota > Gammaproteobacteria > Alteromonadales > Idiomarinaceae > Pseudidiomarina > Pseudidiomarina sp. The sequence continues at coordinate 327,189 of NZ_JBLWWR010000001.1, read as the reverse complement.
CCAGTTGTTTTGCCGTCAAGCGCGTTTTCTAAGCCTTTGATCAACATACCGCGACCAAAAATGAACTGTAGCGGTTGACCTTCTTTTGATTGATCCAGTACTTGGCCTTCAGTGGTTTTCACGGTGTAGTGAATTCCAACAACTTTGTCCTGGCTAATAGTTTGACTCATGATTCATCCAAGTTATAAGGCAGTGGGTAAATTTCCAAAAGACTCGCGTCATCGTTCTTGATTCGTAACTTCGTGTCTGCCTCTATGTCGCTCGGCAGCACCGCTAGTAAATCAAGTTGATTGTCAGCACGGCTCACTGCGTTAATTACCGTACCGGCACGTCGCCAGTTTTCACCAAGTTGCTGTTCAACGGTAGCACCCGCATCAACAGCGTTACCTTGGCCAACCAAACGAAACATTGCCCGCTTCTGCTTGCCCAGATATTTCATCCGAGCGATGGTCTCTTGGCCGATATAACACCCCTTGGTAAAACTGATGCCATTGAACGCCTGAACGTTCAGCATCTGGGGCACATACTTCAATAGTGTACCTGAAACTAAGGTGGGGCGACCACGCTCAATTTCAAGGGCATTCCAGTAATTCATATCAGAATTAGTCGGAAAGTTATCACGTTTCGTGACCAGAATGTACTGATCAGGGTGGTTTCCCAAGGTTAACACCACGCCGTCACTGATTGATGTAACCGCTTGCTGGTGTTCAACATTAAGCGGTTGGTCAATCCATTCGGCAAGGCGCGCTGGGGCCGCGGTACCAAATATTCCAAACAGCGAATAGATATGTGTCGCATCAATGATTTCAGTTTGGCTAAATACACCATATTTTTGTAACTGGGCTAAGGTAGCCGCTAAGGCGTCTTTGTGGGTAATCAATAACACACTGTCAGCACAGCGAGTAACGAACAAGGTACTCATAGCCTTGCCTTTGTTGTCACAGTGCGCGCCGTACTGCCACTGGTTATCCGCAAGCTGCTTCAAGTCACAGGTAAGTTGCCCCTGCAAAAAATCATCAGTTTGTGGGCCAGTCAGGCTGATTACACCGTAATCCTTTAAGGAAACCGTTACGTATTCTGGTGGAGCTTTGGTAAACTCTGTATCTAACACAATAAACCTCGTTTTCTCATCGATATCGGAATAGATGGGGATGATATTTCATTATACAAGCCGTTTTGTCTTGTACTCGCTATTTTTGTTAAGAAAAAAGGATTCGCATGGAAAAGTTGCAACAAGATGCCGATACGCTAAAAAACAAGAACCGTTTGCGTTGGGCGTGCCGCCGCGGCATGTTAGAGCTTGATGTTTTGTTCATGCCATTTGTAGAAGAGGCCTACGATGACCTTGATGCCCAGCAGCAAGAAGCGTTTCGTCGTTTATTGACGTGCGATGATCCAGATTTATTTGCGTGGTTTATGGGGCATCAGCAATGTGACGATCCTGAACTGGCCGGTATGGTGGCCTACATTTTGAGTCGCGTTAAGGTTTAAATGCTCTGGCAACTGGCTGTCACGCCATGGCGTTGGTTGCCGATGCCAGCGTGCGTGTGGGGCATCGATTGTGACACTGGTGAATGGTTGCAACTTGCCGACTTCGATCAACAACGTTGGTATGTGCAGCCACTCAGTTGGGTCACCCCTTGGGGCGTTCTGATTATTCTGCATGCTCCCAACAAGCCAAGGCGCTGGTTATGGCTACAACGCGGTTGGCTTGGTGATGCTGCATTTCGACGACTAGCGCGGTTTTTGCTGCGCTGGCGCCAGTATGGTCGGTTGGGCTTCCGGGAGTAAGTCTGGGTGGTCTAAATTGTAGTGCAGTCCACGGCTCTCTTTGCGTTCCATAGCGCTGCGAACAATTAACTCCGCTACTTGCACCAAATTACGCAGTTCCAGCAAATTATTACTGACCTTGAAATTGCTGTAATAGTCGTGAATTTCTTGTTGTAACAGCTCTATACGGCGCAGTGCACGCTGTAACCGCTTGTCGGTACGCACAATCCCAACATAATCCCACATGAATAAGCGCAGCTCGTGCCAATTGTGCTGAATAATGACTTCTTCATCCGAATCATTCACCTGACTTTCATCCCAGGCGGGTAGGTCAGTGCGTAATGGTTTGTCGTGCAACTGTTCAATAATGTCTTTTGCGGCAGAGCGCGCAAACACCAAACACTCAAGCAGTGAGTTGCTGGCCATTCGATTTGCACCATGCAAACCCGTGTAAGCCACTTCACCAATGGCGTAGAGGTTGGCGATATCGGTGCGCGCCTGCAAGTCGGTTTTTACGCCGCCACAGGTGTAGTGTGCAGCAGGTACAACAGGCATTGGCTCACGGCTGATATCAATACCTAAACTTAAGCACTTGTCATAAATATTTGGGAAATGTTCTTGAATGAAAGCTTTCGGTTTATGGGAAATGTCCAAGAACATGCAGTCAGCGCCAAGCCGCTTCATTTCATAGTCAATAGCACGAGCAACCACATCGCGCGGGGCAAGTTCTGCCGAAGGGTGAAAGTCAGGCATAAAGCGCGAGCCATCAGGGCGCCGCAAATAAGCCCCTTCACCACGCAACGCTTCAGTTAGCAGAAATGATTGCGCATTAGGGTGAAACAAGCAGGTTGGATGAAACTGATTAAATTCCATGTTAGCAACACGGCAGCCAGCGCGCCACGCCATGGCGATACCGTCACCGCTGGCAACATCTGGATTACTCGTATATTGATAAACCTTGCTGGCACCGCCCGTACACAGTGCGACGAAACGGGCAGCAACCGTTTCAACCCGCTGCGTAACGCGATTCCAAATATATGCGCCGTAACAATGTCGATCACCACCTACATGTTTGTTGGTAATTAAATCAACCGCATTGACCCGCTCGATGATGGTAATATTTGGATGCAATTTGGTTTGTTCAACTAATGTTGTTTGCACAGCGCGGCCTGTGGCATCAGCTGCATGCAAAATGCGGCGGTGACTGTGACCACCTTCTTGGTTGAGGTGAAATTGGCCATCGTCAACGCGATCAAAACCCACGCCAATATCAATAAGCCATTGCAGACTCTCTTTGGCATGGCCTGTGGTAAATTCAACTGCGGCTAAGTCACATAATCCCGCACCGGCAACTAAAGTGTCCTCGACATGGCTTTCAATGCTATCATTCTCATCGAAAACAGCCGCAATGCCACCCTGCGCATAATAGGTCGAACCTTCGGTAAGGGGACCTTTAGAAAGCACGGTGACTTGTGCGTGGTCAGCCAGTTGCAAAGCTAGGGTTAAACCTGCTGCACCGCTGCCGATAATTAAAACATCGCATTGATAATGAGACATATGTTCCATAAAGTATGTGGGATAAATTTGCGTGACAACACAACAGTACAGGGTGTTATCCCGCTGAATTGCCAAAGGAATAGAAGCGATTTTACTCTTTTGAATTTTTTTTGCGAACTTTTTACGAACACTTAGGTCATACTTTGCAAGTACGCAACGGGCCTAAAATCTGGCGTAGCTAGGGGTTGAGGAGAACGGGCTCGGATGAGCGAACACGAAACAGATAAAGCCCTGGTGGAAAGAGTACAACAGGGCGATCAGCGAGCCTTTGACTTGTTGGTAAAAAAACATCAACACAAAGTGATGAGTCTGATATCGCGCTACGTTAAACAACAAGCCGATGTGGCGGACGTAGCCCAGGAAACATTTATAAAAGCTTATCGCGCGTTGGCAAATTTTCGCGGCGATAGCGCGTTTTACACATGGTTGTACCGTATCGCAGTAAACACTGCAAAGAACTACTTAGTGGCACAAGGGCGTAAGCCTCCAGCCAATGATGTAGATGCGGATGAGGCAGAATACTATGAAGGCAGCGGCGCACTAAAAGACAGTGCTTCTCCAGAGAGTATGCTGTTAACGGATGAGATTCGTGACGTTGTTATGCGAACCATCGAAGATTTACCCGAAGATTTACGCCGTGCAATAACACTGCGAGAAATGGACGGGTTGGGCTATGAAGAAATAGCCATCGAAATGGATTGCCCTATTGGTACAGTGCGCTCACGTATTTTTCGGGCTCGCGAAGCGATAGACCAACAATTACGACCGTTATTAGAGCGCTAAACTGAATTTGAGGAAGCTATATGTCTGATCGTTGCAAACAACATGCTTCAGCACTGCTGGATAATCACTTTGGTGATTCAGATGCTGATGCGGAACGTCCATTTGATGCTGATTTATCAGCGTTACTGGATGATCAGCATGCACAAGCTGCATGGCAACGCTATGCCTTAGTCGGCCATATTATGCGCGGTGACGCACAAGCCAATCAACAGATTGACATCAGTGCGCAAGTTGCCGCGCAAATCGCGCAGGAACAAAACGTGGTGGTGCAACCGTCACTGAGTGGCGGGGGTGCAATGTCACGCGCCGCAAGCCGCTGGTTGAAGCCTGCTGGTAGTATTGCTATTGCTGCGAGTGTGGCTTTGGTTGCGGTGCTCACGGTGCAACAGCCAGTGGTTGTTGACGAGCAGCAAACAACCCAAAGCGTTACGTCGCCAGCATTGATTACCAATCCGTTTGGTGGGCGTAACCCGGTAAGTTATAATACGGTGATTGAACAGCAACAAGCGCCTTCAGCAGCTGAAGTTGCGCAACAACGTCAGTTGCTTTATTCATACATGCTGGATCATCAACGTCAGTTGCAGTTATCGCTGCAAGAAGACAAAGAAGAGCAACAGCAAATTGAAAGCTCAACCGTCGAGAAGTTACCAGAACAGAATGACTAAATATGTTGTCGCGATTGTGCTGTGGTTTGCAGCAATCGCTCCATTAGGCGCCGTAGCGCAATCCGATGAGCGTGCTGAGAGTGCCGAGCGCGCCGCAAATGCCGGGCAAGTTTGGTTTGACCGCATGGCGAGAGCGCTTCGAAGCCTTAATTTTGAAGCTACATTAGTGCAATCACAAGGGCAGCGTATACAGCCATTAGTTTGGTTGCACGGCAGTTACGACCACAACACCGATATTGAACTACTCATCTATTTGAATGGTGCCGACACACGCGCCTTGCGTATCGGCGATCAAACCTACTATTACTCGCAAGCCGGCGGCAGTTATACACTGCAGTCAGATGTAACCTTTGGTTTAATTCCTCCAGCATTCTATAAACCCTTTACCCAAATTAACGCGCAATACCAAGTGATTGCGAGTGGCGGTATGCGGGTGACAGGGCGTAATGCCCAGTATTTGCGTTTAATCAGTCGCGATGACAACCGTTATCATTATGACTTATGGGTTGATCGTGAGTCCGGTATGTTATTAAAACTGCAAATGATGACGCCGCAGGGTGAAATACTGGAGCAGTTGCAGGTTACGTCCATTGCATTTTCGGAGGTACTGCCTGAACAGTTAACTGAAGTCAGTGACATTCAGCGCCCACCAAAACTTTATGATTTACAGCAATTAACTGAGCTGCAGTTTGCTCTGCGACCGCAGTGGTTACCGGCTGGTTTCGAGCTACGCCGCGCGCATCATCGTAAGTTGCATGATACGCCGTTACCAACAGATTATTTTTTATACAGTGATGGGTTAACTGAAGTGTCAATCTATGTGACCGATCAACGTACCCAAGCTTTGCCTAATCTGGCATTGCAAGGGCCTGAATCCATCGTTAATGCCCACGTGAATGGATTTGCAGTAACCGTGGTTGGTAAAATGCCGGCCGAGACATTGCGCCGTATTGGCGAAAGTATGACGGTTGCGGCCACCGAAGGTAATCCGCAGTGATACGCGAAGTTGCAGAAGTTATAGCTATCGATAACGATGAGTTAGTGGTTTCCACCCAGCTCAAGTCTGGTTGTGGTAGCTGTGTGCAACAATCAACCTGCGGCGCTGGTATCATTTCCAAAGCTTTTTCTGACCGCCGTGCAGAATTTCGCGTGCGTAAGCCTGCGGGACAGTTCGCACCGGGCCAACAGATTGAATTGCTATTACCTGACCAAGCCTTAACACGCTTTTCGCTCATGGTGTATGGCTTGCCACTAATGGCGCTGTTGGTTGTTGCTATTGGCCTCACCAATATGACAGCACTAAGCGAGGGGTGGGTGATTATAAGTGCCTTTACGGGCTTTGGATTTAGCTTCTACGCATTGAAGCGTTGGTTGCATCACCGTGATGTGCAGGTTACTCAATTGTTACGCGTGCAACAAATCGACTAATTTCACCCGAAATTCTTTGTTCCCTGCCTCATAAATCAGTATGATCAGCGGTTAATTCTCTATTCCATTTGTTTTTGCGGGGGCATTAATGCCAGAAAAGGCGTTTAAGCAAGCAAATATACGCAATTTTTCAGTGATTGCGCACATCGACCACGGTAAGTCGACTCTTTCTGATCGTTTAATTCAAGATTGCGGCGGTTTAACTGACCGTGAAATGGCTGAGCAGGTGCTCGACTCCATGGATCTCGAGCGCGAGCGTGGTATTACCATCAAAGCACAAAGCGTGACGCTGCATTACACGGCGAAAGATGGTGAAACTTATCAACTCAACTTTATCGATACGCCAGGGCACGTTGACTTCTCTTATGAAGTGTCGCGTAGCTTAGCGGGTTGTGAAGGTGCTTTATTGGTTGTCGATGCCGCCCAAGGTGTTGAAGCGCAAACGCTTGCGAATTGCTATACCGCGATGGAAATGAACTTGGAAGTGGTTCCGGTTCTTAACAAAATTGACTTACCACAAGCTGACCCGATGCGAGTGGCCGAAGAAATTGAAGACATCGTTGGTATTGAAGCGATTGATGCAGTGCAATGTTCTGCGAAAACGGGTGTGGGTATTACCGAAGTGCTCGAGCGTATTGTAACGCAAATTCCACCACCACAAGGTGAAGCAGACGCGCCGTTACAAGCACTTATTATTGATTCCTGGTTCGACAATTACCAAGGTGTTGTGAGCTTGGTACGCGTGAAAAATGGTGTATTACGCGCTGGCGACAAAATGAAAGTGATGTCGACGGGGCAAACGTATCAAATCGACAAAGTCGGTTTCTTCTCGCCCAAGCCAACTGAGACCGGCATTTTGCGCTGTGGTGAAGTAGGCTTCGTGATTGCCGGAATTAAAGAGATTTTGGGTGCACCTGTTGGTGATACCCTGACTTTAGCGAAACAGCCAGCGTCAGAGCCGTTACCGGGCTTTAAGAAAGTGAAGCCACAAGTATACGCGGGTATGTTCCCAATCTCGTCAGACGATTACGAGAACTTCCGCGATGCGTTAGCCAAGTTGTCGCTGAACGATGCCTCACTATTTTATGAGCCGGAAAATTCGGCCGCGCTGGGCTTTGGTTTCCGCGTCGGATTCTTGGGCATGCTGCATATGGAAATTATTCAAGAGCGGCTGGAGCGTGAATACGATATCGACCTTATTACCACAGCACCGACAGTGGTCTACAAGGTTATAACCAAAGATGGCAAAGAACACAAAGTAGATAACCCCGCTAATTTACCGGCTGTAAATGATATTGAAACCATTTATGAACCGGTTGTAGAAGCGAATATTCTCGTGCCGCAGCAATATTTGGGTAATGTGATTACCTTGTGTGTTGATAAGCGCGGTGTACAAACCAAAATGACCTACCATGGCAATCAGGTTGCAGTAACCTATGAACTGCCGATGGCTGAAGTGGTCATGGACTTTTTTGACCGTCTGAAATCAACGAGCCGTGGTTACGCTTCGCTAGACTACAACTTTAAGCGCTTCCAAGAGGCTGACATGGTGCGCGTTGACGTATTGATCAATGGCGAGAAAGTGGATGCGTTGGCAATGATTACCCACCGTGATCATTCGCAGGGCCGAGGCCGTGATTTAGTTGATAAAATGCGCGAGCTTATTCCACGTCAGATGTTTGATATTGCTATTCAGGCAGTGATTGGTACACACGTTATTGCGCGTGCTACGGTGAAGCAGTTACGTAAAAACGTGACTGCGAAATGTTACGGTGGTGACGTTAGCCGTAAGAAAAAGCTGTTGCAAAAACAAAAAGAAGGTAAGAAACGCATGAAGCAGCTTGGTAACGTAGAAGTACCGCAAGAAGCATTTCTTGCCGTGCTGAAGGTTGGCAAGTAACGGATATTTTTGGTGCGCTAGGGACATAACCTCAGATGGCAAACTTTTATTCAATCTTATTGACGCTGGTAACTATAGCCGCGGGCTTGGTTTGGCTGTACGACGCGAAGTTCAAAAAGCCAGCACGGTTAACCCGTATTGCGGAAGAAGAACAACGCTTACAGCAGCAACTTGATGAGGAAGCGCGCGAGCGTTTGGCTCCGCAGGGACGTGTGGCTGAGTTCGCGCAGTCGGTCTTTCCCATTTTGTTTATTATTCTCATTGTCCGGTCATTCTTTTATGAGCCATTTCGCATACCGTCGGCATCCATGATGCCGACCATGCTGGCGGGCGATTTCATCTTGGTGCAAAAATACAGTTACAGCATTCGTGATCCGCTGTTTCGCACGGAATTATTTGCAACAGGCACGCCGAAGCGTGGTGAGATTGCGGTGTTCAAGTATCCAGTTAACCCGCAAGTTGATTTCATTAAGCGGATTATTGGCACGCCGGGCGATCGCATTATCTATCGTAATAAAACATTGTATTTAGAGCCCGCGTGCGTTGAACAGTCAGCGGAATGCCCACAATTACAAGTTATCGAGCGCGATGTACGCCCGCAAGACGAAGTGTACTTTAGTCGTTCAACGCCGTTAGTGCGTTACCGTGAGCAAATCGGCACGGTGGAGCACGATATTTTGATTGACCCAACGGTTGCACCACGTACGGCTTACTTTTATCAGCAAGCTGGAACGGCCCCAGACGAGTGGATTGTGCCTGAAGGGCATTATTTCTTTATGGGTGACAATCGCGACAACTCTGAAGACAGTCGCTACTGGGGTTTTGTGCCACAGGACAATTTGGTGGGGCGTGCTACCTTTATTTGGATGAGCTTTGAAATGAATCGTGACGCCAGCAGTTGGTTACCTCAATGGGTACCAACCTCAATTCGCTGGAATCGTCTTGGCAGCGTGGAGTAATTAGTGAGTTTACCGAAACCACCCATTGCACAGCTTGAACGTTCATTTGGTTATACCTTTAAAGACCGTAAGCGCCTGCTACAGGCACTTACGCATCGTAGTGCGGCAGCTCAGCACAATGAGCGTCTTGAGTTTCTTGGCGACTCTGTGTTGGGCATTATTATTAGTGAAGCACTTTACGAACGATTTCCGGAAATTGACGAAGGTGACCTGAGTCGAATGCGGGCCACGTTAGTCTGTGGTCGCAGCTTAGCGAAGCTCGCTCAGCATTTTGAACTGGGAAAACATTTAGTACTCGGGCCTGGCGAAATGAAAAGTGGTGGAAACCGGCGCGAATCCATACTTGCGGACGGTGTCGAGGCACTGTTGGGCGCAATGTACCTAGAGAGCGATTTAATGACTTGCCGAGCCGTGGTGCTAAACTGGTATGCAGACCAGTTAGCGGCAATTAAACCAGGCGCAGGCCATAAAGACCCAAAAACGCGGTTGCAGGAATACTTGCAGGGCCGCCAACGTGCATTACCGCTTTACGAGGTTGTCGCAACCCAAGGGCAGGCACACAATCAAAAATTTACCGTAAGTTGCCAGGTAGAAGGCCTTGCTGACCCCATTTTAGGTGGTGGCACTAGCCGGCGCAAAGCCGAACAGCAGGCTGCAACGGAAGCGTTAGCGCAACTTATGCAACAGGAAAAATAAGCATGATGGTACCGGAACAGAATTCACAGTCAGCATTTGTCGCCATAGTAGGGCGTCCGAATGTGGGTAAATCAACCTTGCTGAACCGTATTCTTGGTCAAAAAATTAGTATTACCTCAAGCAAACCGCAAACCACAAGGCACCGCATTTTAGGAATTGAAACCGAAGGCGATCGCCAAATTGTATACGTGGACACGCCCGGGCTGCACCAAGACGAAAAACGCGCGATAAACCGTTTAATGAACCGTGCTGCGTCGAGCTCACTGAGTGGTGTTGAAGTTGTGCTCTTTGTTGTTGAAGCGGGCAAGTGGGCGAGCGACGATGAAATGGTACTCACCAAACTCAAGAAAACCGAACGCCCAGTGGTGTTGGTGGTTAACAAAATCGACCAGATAAAAGATAAAGCTGAACTGTTGCCGTACTTGCAAAAACTATCCGAGAAACACAAGTTTGCGGAAATTATTCCGTTGTCTGCAGAGACTGGTGCGCATGTTGAGTCATTGCGTGAGTTGGTCCATAACTACGCGAAGCCAGGTGCTCACCATTATCCGGAAGATTATGTTACCGACCGTTCATTGCGGTTTATGACAGCTGAAATTATACGTGAAAAACTGATGCGCTTTACCGGTGATGAGCTGCCCTACAGCACCACAGTTGAGATTGAACAGTTTCAAACAGCACCTTCAGGCACCACGCACATTCACGCGTTGATTTTGGTTGAGCGCGACACCCAAAAACGCATGGTGATTGGCGCTGGCGGCAGTAAGTTAAAAACTATTGGTACCGAAGCGCGCCGTGACATTGAGCCGTTGGTAGGCGGTAAAGTTCACCTCAAATTGTGGGTGAAAGTTAAATCTGGCTGGGCCGATGACGAACGGGCGTTACGCAGCTTAGGGTACGGCGAGGAATAAATGATGGAACCGGCGTTTGTTTTGCATCGCTGGCCCTATCAAGACAGCAGTTTGTTGGTGGAGTTATTCACCGCAGAACACGGCCGCTACCGTGTCATCGCCAAAGGTGCGAAACGGCCTAAAAATCCGTGGCGAAGTATTTTGCAGCCCTTTACGCCACTGCAAATAAGCAGTCGCGGCCGCCATGAGTTGCAAACCTTGGTCGCCGCAGAAGCCAGTGGAAACGCGCTTGACCTGCGCGGAACAGCTTTGTACAGCGGTTTTTATCTGAATGAATTGATACAACGCCTGACCACGCCGTATCATGCGGTAGAGGGGCTATTTGACGACTACCAACATACCCTGAGCTTACTGACTCGAGTTGACCATGTCGAACCTATATTGCGGCGCTTTGAATGGCAGCTGTTGTGTCATTTAGGGCATGGATTTGATTGGCACATTGATAGTCAACAGCAACCCATTTTGCCCGCGCAAGCGTATCAATTTATTCCTGAGGAAGGGTTTATGCCCATTGCTGGCATGACTCAATCGGCAAGGGTTCAGTTGAGCGGCGAAGACTTGATACGCCTCGGCGCATTTGAGCTATCCGATCAACGCTTGCTAAAATTATTTAAGCGACTAATGCGTGCTGCTTTGCAGCCTTATTTGGGTGATAAACCCCTGCGTAGTCGTCAACTCTTTGTTCAATTTAAGGAACTGCCATGACGCATTCAGCTGGAGTTGCGCCCATTCTACTTGGCGTGAATATTGATCATGTTGCAACTGTACGCAATGCTCGCGGCGTCAGTTACCCTGATCCGGTCACTGCGGCGGCCATTGCTGAGCAAGCCGGAGCCGACGGTATTACGGTGCATTTGCGCGAAGATCGTCGGCATATCACCGATCGGGACGTGGAGATTCTGGCGCAAACCATTCAGACCCGAATGAATCTTGAAATGGCGGTAACGCCTGAGATGCTTGCCATTGCGACACGAATTAAGCCCACCTATTGCTGTTTAGTGCCAGAAAAACGCGAAGAATTGACCACAGAAGGCGGACTTGATGTGGCCGGTCAGCAAGACAAAATTACCGCTGCTGTGGCTCAATTGGCAGAGAGTAATATTGCTACGAGTTTATTCATTGACGCCGATAAACGGCAAATTGATGCAGCAGTTGCTTGTGGCGCTCCGATAATCGAATTGCACACGGGGCATTATGCTGAACAGCGCGACGAGAACGCACAACAACAAGCGTTAGCACAACTACGGTCTGCTGCTGAATATGCACAAGCTGCGGGTTTGCAGGTTAATGCCGGGCATGGTTTGCATTACCACAATACTGCCGCTATTGCTGTGATTCCCCAGCTATTGGAGCTAAATATTGGGCATGCGATTATCGCCCGTGCTGTATTGGTTGGTTTAGAACAAGCGGTACGTGATATGAAAGCGATAATGCAACAGGCTCGGGCACATGGCTCAGATATATAAGCCACAACCACGTCAGGTTAAGGCTGAAGCACTTAAGCAACAATTGGTGGTTGGGCTTGACCATCAAGGTCGTGGCGTGGTGCGTACGCCCAAGGGTGCGCGTTTTGTCGGTGGTGCATTACCGGGTGAAGTCATCAGTTTAATGCCTCGTGGTAAGTACGAGGCCGAACTGATTGAAATAACCGAAGCTAGTGCTGAGCGGGTAACGCCGCCATGCACGTATTATGCAAGTTGTGGCGGTTGTGATCTGCAGCATTTAGAGTTGCATGCGCAACGTCGCCATAAGCAGCAGGTGGTAGGCCAGATGCTGCAAAAGTTCGCACAACTCGCGCCTGAGCAATGGCTTGAGCCGTTAACAGATAATGCTTGGAATTACCGCCGTCGCGCTAGGTTGGCCGTGCATTATGACCGCAAGCGGCGGCAACTAAAATTAGGCTTCCGTGCTGCGAAAAGTAAGCAGATTGTCGCAATTAGTGATTGTTTAACCCTAACCAAACCGCTAAATGACTTACTGAAACCATTGCGTACCTTACTACCAACATTGAGTTTGGTGCGCCAACTGGGTCATGTTGAACTGATAGACTTAAGCCCTAAGCCGATTGTTTTACTGCGTGTGGAGACACTACCTGTTGAGGCCGACACGCAAGCGTTGCAGCATTTTGCCGAGCAATACGGTGTCGCCATATGGCTGGCCACCGAGCAAAGCGTGAATCCGCTTAACGCGCACGACGCAACGGTGAGTTACCAAACCCTTGGTGCCGAGTTGCATTGTAAACCGAATGACTTTCTGCAAACGCACCAGCAATTGAGTGAGAAAATGGTTGCCCAGGCATTAAGTTGGCTTGCGATAGAACCGCAGGACAACATTCTCGAGCTGTATGCGGGCAGTGGTAATTTTACCATTCCGATGGCGCTGCAAGGGGCTCAGGTTACTGCAGTGGAAGGGGTTCACTCCATGGTTGAGCAGTTGGCAGAAAATGCCGCGCGCTACGCCGTTAAGGTCAACACGGTGTGTGCCGACTTAGAGCAGCCTTGGCCGCGGCAAGGTTGGGCAGGCAGTACCTTTGATCAACCGTTTACAAAAGTATTATTAGACCCTGCACGCGCGGGCGCTCCGCACGCTATTAGCGAAGTTGCGAAGCGGCGGCCGCAGCACATTGTGTATGTATCCTGTGCGCCCGATACCTTGGCGCGTGACGCCAATGTGTTAAAACAAAATGGATATCAGTTAAAACGGGCGCAAGTCATTGACATGTTTCCGCAGACCCATCACATTGAGGTAATCACACTTTTCGAAAGGGAGTAACACGGTGGTTTGGGTAAGAAGTACGCACGTTGATAAACCACATCAACAGGGCGACTGGCTAGCAGAATTAGACTCTGATGCACGACGTGAGCAACTGCGCGAGCACGCGGAGCGCCTTAAAGCGCTATGCCAACAAGCCAACCAACCGCACTTACTGCTGAAAGGCGAAGAAATGGTCGAGATTCTCATCGGCCTGAATCTTGATCAAGAATCCTTGATTGCCGCACTCTACAGCCCAGCGTTTGAAGCCCAGTTATTTGATACGGAACAAGCATTGGCGTGGGGCGGTAACAGCTTACCTATTTTACTTGAAGCCGTGCAGCAAATGCAGACCATCAGCGCACTGCAGCACTTTCAGCACGGCAAACCTAGCTTAATTCAAATTGATAATGTGCGACGCATGTTGCTGGCTATGGTCACTGATGTACGCGCGGTATTGATTAAGTTGGCCGAACGCATTTGTTTTCTGCGCGAAGTGAAAGCGTTGGATGAAGAAACGCGAGTATTGGCAGCGAAAGAATGTCATGAAATCTACGCGCCACTCGCAAACCGCCTTGGTATTGGTCAGCTGAAATGGGAATTGGAAGACCTCGCATTTCGTTATCTACACCCATCTACCTACAAGGCCATTGCGGCGCAGCTACACGAGCGACGTATTGACCGCGAAAGTTATATTCAGGAATTTGTACAAGGGCTACAGAAAGCACTCGACGCTGAGGGTGTAAAGGCTACTGTTTATGG